>CACZAW010000006.1 GCA_902779225.1 uncultured Ruminococcus sp.
CGTCAAGGCGTATGAGGAACTCAAGGCGAAGGGCGATCTGACCGAGAACGAGCCCGAGGTGCTGGACTGCGGCAAGTATGCCGGCATGACGACCGACGAAGCGCGCAAGGCGATCGTTGCCGACCTGACCGAGCAGGGACTCTTGAAAGAGGTCGAGGACCTCAGCCATGACGTCGGCACCTGCTATCGCTGCCATACCACCATCGAGCCGATGGTATCGAAGCAGTGGTTCGTCAAGATGGAACCGCTCGCAAAGCCCGCGATCGAATGCGTGCGCGACGGCAGAACCAAGTTTATTCCCAAGAGATCGGAAAAAATATACTTCCACTGGCTGGAAAACATCAGAGACTGGTGTATTTCGCGTCAGCTCTGGTGGGGTCATCGCATCCCCGCCTACTACTGCGAGGAGTGCGGCGAAATGGTCGTCGCAAAGGAAATGCCCGAAAAGTGTCCCAAGTGCGGCTGCACGCACCTGACACAGGACGAGGATACGCTGGATACATGGTTCAGCTCGGCGCTGTGGCCGTTCTCGACCATGGGCTGGCCCGAAAAGACCGAGGAGCTGGAATACTTCTATCCGACCGATACGTTGGTCACAGGCTACGATATCATCTTCTTCTGGGTCGTCCGCATGATCTTCTCCGGTCTGCACCACATGGGCGACGTACCCTTCCGCACCGTGTTCATCCACGGACTGATCCGCGACTCGCAGGGCAGAAAGATGAGCAAATCGCTCGGCAACGGCGTCGATCCGATCGAGATCATCGACCGTTACGGCGCGGACGCACTGCGCTTCTTCCTCGCGACCGGCAACTCGCCCGGCAACGATATGCGTTTCTCCGAGGAACGCGTCGAAAGCTGCCGCAACTTTGCCAACAAGCTGTATAACGCCAGCCGCTTTGTGCTGATGAATATCGAGGGGCACGACGTACCGCTCGAGTTACCGAAGGAGCTGAGGATCGAGGATAAGTGGATCCTCTCCACCCTCAACACCCTATGCAAAGAGGTCACCGAGAACCTCGACAAATTCGAGCTGGGTATCGCGGTACAGAAGCTGTACGACTTTATCTGGGACTGCTTCTGCGACTGGTACATCGAGCTGAAGAAGTCCGCGCTCTACGGCGACGACGAGACAGCCGCGCAGAACGCGCGTCAGGTGTTGGTCTATGTACTGGATAAGATCTTAAAGCTCCTGCATCCGTTCATGCCGTTTATTACCGAGGAAATATGGCAGAGCATCCCGCATGAGGGCGAGACCGTCATGCTGGAAAAATATCCCGAGTATACCGAGGAGCTGTGCTTTGACGAGGACGCAAAGCAGATGCAGGCGATCATGACGGCGATCACCGCGATCCGTACCCAGCGCAATGAGATGAACGTGCCGCCCTCCAAGAAAGCGAAGTATTATATCGCCACCAAGGCGGCTCAAACCTTTGCGCACGGCGCGGAGTTCATGAAAAAGCTCGCTTCGGCAAACGAAGTCGAGATCGGCGCTGATTTTACGATCGACGGCGCGGTCACGGTCGTCACCGCCGACGCGAAGATCTATATCCCGATGAACGAGCTGGTCGATAAGGCGGCTGAGCTGAAGCGTCTGAACAAAGAGCTGGAACAGACGAAGAAGATGCTCGCGCAGGATCAGGGCAAGCTGAATAACCCCGGCTTTATGGGCAAGGCGCCCGCCGCGGTCATCGAGAAGATCAAGAATCAGGCGGAGAGAGAAAAAGAAAAGATCAGCCTGATCGAAGCAGCAATCGAACAATTAGGATAATTCAACAAGCATAAACGACCCGTGTGAGAGCGGAACTGCCCATACGGGTCGTTTTCATGAGTGATCAGTGGTCGGTGATCAGTGGTCAGTCGCCTTTGGAACAAGAAAGGAAATACCATGAGCGAAAAGTACGTACAGAGAGATCATTTGGAATATCCCGATCTGACTATGTTCCAGATGATCGAGAAGATCGCGCAGAAGTGGCCGGATGAGCCCGCGATCGAATTCTATAAAAAGCATATCAGCTACAAAAAGTTTGTAGAGCGTATCGAGCGCTGTGCGCGGGCGTTCCGCGCGATCGGTATCGAGGCGGGCGACCGCGTCACCCTGTGTATGCCGAATATCCCGCAGTGTCTGGAGAGCTTCTACGCGCTCAACCGCATCGGCGCGGTAGCGAATATGGTTCATCCCATGTCGGCGCAGACGGAGATCACCTTCTATCTCAATATCTCCAAGAGCAAGGCGATCGTCACGGTCGATATGTTCTACAAGACCGTCAAAGCGGCGATCGAAGAAGCGGATCACCCCGTCACCGCGATCGTCACGCGTATGCAGGATGAGCTTCCGCCGCACCTCGCCATGCTGTTCACGCTGAAAGCCGGCCGCAGATTTTTGAAATATCCGGATGGCAAAGACAGTATGCTTTATACCGCTTTCCTCAAAAAAGGCGGCAATCTGACACTTCCCGAGATCACTTTTGAAAAATACCGCACAGCGGTCATCCTTTACAGCGGCGGCACCTCCGGCACACCGAAGGGAATCTGCCTGACCGACTTGAACTTCAACGCTCTGGCATTGCAGGCTGTCGAGGCGATCGGCGTTCCGCTGACCACAGGCTATCGGATGCTCAGCTGTATGCCGATGTTCCACGGCTTCGGACTCGGCATCAATATCCACACCGTGCTGATCCACGGCGCGTGCTGTATGCTGCTGCCGACCTTCAACGGCAAGAGCTACGCCCAGGCGCTGATCAAAAAACGCCCGAACTTTATCGCCGGCGTTCCGACGATCTTTGAAGCGCTGCTGCACCTCAAGCAGCTCGACGGTCAGGATCTGAGCTTTTTGTGCGGAATGTTCTGCGGCGGCGATTCGCTGTCTGTCGAACTGAAAAAGAGCATCGATAAATTCCTCCTCGAGCACGGCGCGTCGATCCAGGTGCGCGAGGGCTACGGTCTGACCGAGTGTGTCACCGCAAGCTGTCTGACCCCGCGCGACGATTATCGCGAGAACAGCATCGGTATTCCTTTCCCGGATACCGTCTATCAGATCGTCACCCCCGGCACGGACGACGTACTGCTCCCCGGTAAGGAGGGCGAGATTATCCTGCGCGGCCCGACAGTCATGACCGGCTACCTCGATAACCCCGAGGAGACCGCCAACACCCTCAGAAAGCTGTCTGACGGTAACGTTTGGCTGTATACCGGCGACCTCGGCTCGATGGACGCAGACGGTTATGTCTACTTCAAACAGCGCATCAAGCGCATGATCATCACCAACGGCTATAACGTCTATCCCGGCCAGATAGAAAATGTCATCGACGGCATGGAGGAGGTCGCCTACAGCTGTGTCATCGGCGTCAAGGATCCGAGAAGGATGCAGCGCGTCCGCGCCTATGTCGTTTTGATGGATGGCTATGAGGGCAACGATGAATTAAAGGCAAAGATCCGTGCAGAGCTGAAAAAGCATATCGCTGCCTATGCGCTCCCGCGCGAGATCATCTTCCGCAAGGAACTGCCTAAGACATTGGTCGGCAAGGTGGCTTATCGCCTGCTGGAAGAAGAAGCAAACGCGGAAGAAGAGAACAAAGAATGAAGATTACATGGTACGGCACCGCGGCGCTGATGATCGAGGAGGAAGGTTTCCGCCTGGCGGTCGATCCCTATGTTTCCGCGACCGCCGTCGGTATGAGCGACGAGCAGCGATATAATGACGACCGCACAAAGGCGCTGAAGAACGCCGACGCGATCCTGGTCACGCACGGTCACTTTGACCATATCTATGATATCCCGACATTGTTCAAAGACAGCACAGCGCAAATCTACGCGACAAAAACGCCCTGTGAGTCACTCACGGAGCGCGGCGTTCGCGCCGAAAAGATCACGGTGATCGCGCCCGGCGATATGCTGCATATCGGGCCGTTCGACGTCGCTGTCTATCAGGGACGTCACTGTCGGTTCGACGCGGGCGTCATCAGGCAAACGCTGTTGAGAAAAACGACGGCGGCGCATCCGGGAAAGCTGTTGAAGCTGTGGAAGCGGAATATGGATTTTCCCGAGAGCGGGGAGACGCTTTTTTATCAGCTCCACGCGGGCGGCAAGACCGTTCAGCTCATGGGCAGCATGGGGATGGACGAATCCGCCGCCTATCCGACAGACGCCGATCTGTTGATCCTGCCGTTCCAGGGGACGGGCGAGCCGGCAAAAACCGTCGCGCCGATCATCGAAAAGCTCTGTCCGAAGCGGATTTTACTCGATCACTATGACGACGCGTTCCCGCCGCTTTCATCACAGGTCAGAACAGAGGATTTTGTCGTAAAAATGAACGGCAAGGGGATCCTCACCGAGGCGATGAAGGTCGGAAAGGCTTATACGATATAAGGGTATATTTGGGGAGGTATGAATATGGCGAAGGTCATCAACGGTTACAAAAGAAAATGGGGCGACCGATGGGATGGCAGACGGGTCAAGGTGCCCGGACTGCAGACCATCATGGGACATCTCTATCCCAATCGCTGTGATAACGAGGTCTATCTGCACGATAAATTTGATGTAACGGATCTGTTGGAATTTGTCAAAAAAAAGAATGAAGAGCATCCCGAGGTCAAGACCACCTTGTTCCACTGCATGATCGCGGCGATCACCAAAATGATCCGCGAGCGTCCGCTGATGAACCGCTTTTTCCAGGGACGCAGATGCTACGAGCGCTATGATATCAGTGTCGCATTCGTCGCAAAGCTCGCCTTTGACGACCACGCCGAGGAGGCGCTGATCGTCTATGTTCCCAAGGATGAGGACAACGTCGACAGCGTCAGTCAGGCGGTCGTCGACAGGGTCAATAAGGTTCGAGCAAAGGGAACAGAGAACAAGGGCGGCATCGATGATCTGCTGGACAAGTTTGCAAAGCTCCCGCGTCCCTTGCTGATGTTCGTGTTGAAGATCGTCAAATGGCTGGACTTTTGGGGCAAAAGCCCCAAGGCGATCACAGACGGCGACCCGAATTACGCGACGGCGTTCCTGTCGAACCTCGGCAGCATCAAATGCCCTGCCGTCTATCATCATCTGAACAACTTCGGCACCAACAGCATGATGATCACGATCGGCACCATCCATGATGAAGAGGTGCTGATGCCCGACGGGACTAAACAGATCCGCAAGATCGTAGATATCGGCGCGACACTGGACGAGCGTATCGGCGACGGTTTCTACTTTGCCCGCAGCTTAAAGCTCGTGCATCATATCTGTGCGCATCCCGAGATTTTGGACAGACCGCTGAACGAGCCGAGCGGGTTTGACTATAAATAAGTGGTCAGTGGTCAGTGATTAGTGATTAGTGGTTAGAAAAGAAAAACGCTTCTGCAAAATAAAATTGTCATTCTGAGGCGTCGCCGAAGAATCTGAAAGTGCCAACTTTTCCGTGATATCATACATATAAGATGTTATCCATTTGGATAAATTGCACTGTAGGATCCTTCGCTTTGCTAAGGATGACACGAATTAAGGGCTATCGCTATTCTTAATGCGACAGCCCTTTTTATTATTCTTCGGTTTTCTTGATTTGAATGCCGAGGACGTCGAGGGATTCCTGATCGACTGCGCTCGGACAGTTGCTCATCAGCTCGGAGGCGTTCTGCACCTTGGGGAAGGCGGTGACGTCGCGGAGGCTGTCCGCTCCGCACATCAGCATCGCGATTCGATCCAGCCCGATGCCCATGCCGCCGTGGGGCGGAGCGCCGTACTTGTAGGCTTCGACAAGGAAGCCGAACTTGGCTTCGATCTCCTCGTCCGTCAGCTTGAGCGCGCGGAACATCTTTTGCTGTAATTCATAGTCGGTGATACGCATGGAACCGGAGCTCAACTCGGTGCCGTTGAGGGTCAGGTCGTACGCCTTGGCGATCACCTTGGAGGGATCGCTCTCAAGGTACTCAAGGCATTCCTCCTTGGGCATGGTGAAGGGATGGTGCATCGCGACCCATTCGCCGCTTTCCTCGTCCTTTTCAAAGAACGGGAAGTCGACGATCCAGACAAATTTGAATTCATCCTTCGGGATCAGGTCGAGCTGACGCGCGACCTCCAGACGCAGCGCGCCGAGAACCGGCAGCGTGACGCTGTTTTTATCGGCGACGATCAGGACGACGTCGCCCTTCTCCGCGCCGAGAGTATTGATAATGCGGTCGAGGTCGCCCTCGCCGAGGAATTTATTGAAGGAGCAGTTCGGGACGTCCTCCGCCCAGCGGATGTAGGCGAGACCCTTTGCGCCGATGCCCTTGACATACTCGGTCAGCTTGTCGATCTTTTTGCGGGTGAGGGATGCGGCGGCGTTCTTGGCGACGATCGCGCGCACAGAGCCGCCGGCTTCGATCGCTGATTTGAACACGACAAAGTCGACGTCCTTCACCTTCTCGGTTAGGTCAGTGATGGTCATGTCAAAGCGAACGTCGGGCTTATCGGAGCCGTAGGTGTTCATCGCGTCGGCATAGGTCATGCGCGTAAAGGGCGTCGGCAGGTCGATACCCTTTATCTCCTTGAAGAGGCGCACCATCAGCCCCTCGTTGATCTCCATGATATCTTCGACGTCGACAAAGCTCAGCTCCATATCGATCTGGGTGAACTCGGGCTGACGGTCGGCGCGGAGATCTTCGTCGCGGAAGCACCGCGCAAGCTGGATGTAGCGGTCAAAGCCCGAGAGCATCAACAGCTGCTTGTAGATCTGCGGCGACTGGGGCAGGGCGTAAAACTTGCCGTTATGGATACGCGAGGGCACGAGGTAGTCGCGCGCGCCCTCGGGGGTGGACTTGATCATCATCGGGGTCTCGATCTCGATGAAGCCGTTTTCGTCAAAGTAATCGCGGGCGATCTTTGCGATCTTTGAGCGGGTGATGATATTCTGCTGCAGCGGCGCGCGTCTGAGGTCGAGGTAGCGGTATTTCAGGCGGATGTCCTCCGCGGTCTTGCTGTCGTCGATGATCTCAAAGGGCGGGGTCTGCGCCTTGCTGAGCACGCGCAGATCAGTCACCTCGATCTCGATATCGCCGGTCGGGATCTTGTTGGTCTTGGCGCTGCGCTCGCGGACGGTACCCTGCGCACAGAGAACAAATTCGCTGCGGGCGGCGAACGCCTTGTCAAAGATCGCCTTATCGGTATTGTCGTCAAAGGCGAGCTGTACGATGCCTGTGCGGTCGCGCAGGTCGATAAAAATAAGCTGACCGAGGTCGCGCTGACGCTGTACCCAGCCGCACACGGTGACGGTTTCACCTATATTTGAGGCTCTCAGCTCGCCGCAGTAATGGGTGCGCTTGAGACCTGTCATGAATTCTGCCATAGTATTTTACCTTCCTTTTATCAGTGGTCAGTGATCAGTTGTTCTTTTCTTCAAGCCCTTTGAATTCATCGTTGAGTTTGATTTGCGTGAATGCGTTGATGAACGCCTCCGCCTCCAGCGGGACGTCAGACTGCTCGCCGGTCAGCATATTCTTGAGCTTTGCCTTGCCCTCTTCGATCTCGTTGTCGCCGAGGACGATGCTGAATCTTGCGCCGATCTTATTCGCATATTTCATCTGGGCTTTCAGTCCTCTGCCGACTACGTCGAACTCCGCGTACAGCCCCGCCTTGCGCAGGCTGTTGCACAGCGCAGAGGCCTTTTGATGCGCATCCTCTCCCATCGAGGCGATATAGATATCGCAGGAGGCGGGCAGGGGGATCTCAACGCCCTGTGCTTCGAGCGTCAGCAGCAGTCTTTCGATGCCCGCCGCAAAGCCTAACGCCGGCATAGGGTTGCCGCCTAATTCTTCGATCAGACCGTCATATCTTCCGCCGGCGCAAACCGCGCTCTGTGCGCCGATATCGCCGGAAAGGAACTCAAAAACGGTTTTTGTATAGTAATCCAAACCGCGCACGATGGTCGGGTTCACGGTATAAGCCACGCCGTTCGCGTCAAGATAGTGCTTCACGCCCTCAAAGTGCGCGCTGCACTCGTCGCACAGATAATCCAGCACGGTCGGCGCGCCCTGTGCGATCTCGTGATCGTGCGGTACCTTGCAGTCGAGCAGGCGCATGGGATTGCGGCTGAACCGCTCCTGACAGTCCTTGCACAGCTCGTCCTTATACTGCGCAAAATAGGCGGTCAGCGCCTTGTGATATTCTGCGCGGCAGGTCGGACAGCCGATAGAGTTGATCTCCAGGCTGATGTTCTTCAGCCCCAAGCGGTCAAAGATGTTCGCCGCCGCGGTGATCAGCTCTGCGTCGGCGGCGGGATCCTGCGTGCCGTAGCACTCCATACCGAACTGATGGAACTCTCTGAGTCTGCCCGCCTGCGGCTTTTCATAGCGATAGCAGGAGGTCAGGTAATACGCCTTGATGG
Source organism: uncultured Ruminococcus sp. (assembly GCA_902779225.1). Taxonomy (GTDB): domain Bacteria; phylum Bacillota; class Clostridia; order Oscillospirales; family Acutalibacteraceae; genus Ruminococcoides. The sequence goes on from CACZAW010000006.1 coordinate 8,348, forward strand.
GCAGGGGATCGTTGTGCAGCCCATGCTCGAGGAATGCCCTCGCCGCACCGGCTGTTCCCTCGGGACGCAGGGTGATGCTGTCGCCGCCCTTGGTCAGGAAGGTATACATCTCCTTCTGCACGATATCGGTGGTATCGCCGACGCCGCGCTCAAAAAGGTTGGTGTGCTCGAACACCGGCGTCCGCATTTCCCGGTAGCCGAACGCCCTTGCCTCGTCGCGGAACAGCTTCTCTAAAAACTGCCAGCGATAGCTGTCACGCGGCAGCACATCCTCGGTGCCGCGCGGTTTTTTTGTGATCAACGCCATAGTTTTCTCATCCTTCCGAATGGCTGTCATACAGCCGAAAATTCGCTTTTTATATTGTATCACAAAGATCCGGCGGTTGCAATAGTCTGAAGACACAGAAAAAACGGCGCTCCCTGAGGAGCGCCGTAAAGATGATCAAATTGGATCAGCACACAGATTATGCAGCCGGAACAAAGGGCTTGGAGCCGTCCATGTTGCACAGCTCAGCAAGGAAGTTCTGAATGCGGGTAGCGTCCATGATAGTCAGCTCGCCGTCGCCGTCAGCATCGATGACCTTGAGGAAATCTTCGTCAGGTCTCTCGGTGAGCTCTGCGATGATGTTCTGAGCGCGGGTAGCGTCCATGATGGTGATGTCCTTGTCGTTGTCATAGTCGCCGCGGAACAGACCAACCAGAGGAGGCTCTTCTGTAGGAGGCTCGGTCGAAGGCTCGTCTTCCTGATAACCTACGTGAACGCCGTCCTTGTAGTGGTCGGGGTTGCAACACTGCTCTTCAACAGTGGTGAAGTTAGCGGAATCCTTAGCATAGATGCCGTAGCAGCCGTCGCCATAGTAGAAGTACCATGTACCGCCGCAGGTGGGCATACCGGAGAACTCGCTGATAGAGATCTGATCGGGATCGATGATGAAGATGCAGTTATCAAAGCTGTCAGCGCCCTCGGGCATGGTGGCATACTCGTCGGGATCGGGATATTCGCTGGGGATGTTGACGGTCTGAGCAGCCTTGGTGAAGAGAGGCCAATCCGGATCCTTAGTGCCGTCGATACCGTTGTTGAAGATGATGGTGGTCGCTTCTACGGGAACGTTAGAATAGAAGATATTCTGTTTTGCATCTTCTACCAGAGCCTGGTAGCCAGCCCATTCTTCGCAGGCTGCGGGAGCAGAACCCCACCAGTAGATACCGGCGCCCTGAGAGTATTCGTTGAACCAAGAACCTGCAACGGTCACTCCGTCAGCTCCGCGCATACCGTGCTTGCCGTCCGGAACCTGGAAGAGATACTTGTAGGTAGAGGGAGTCTCGCCGGCTTCAGCCGCGTATTCTGCAAGAGCCTCATCTGATGTTTTCGCTATAACGGGAACATCATAGCCTTCGATTTCGATCGGCCAAACATTGTATAATGCCGACGAAGAGATAGTAAGTGAGGCTACGAGCATTACCGCTAAGAGAATGCTGATAAACTTTTTCATAGAAAAATCCTCCTAAAATATTGGTGGCTTTATTATAGCACAAAAGAATTATAAATTACAAGAGGGAAACGGTAAAAAAAGATTAAAATTATTGAAAAGAATATTAAATTCCTGCAATTCTTCTTTCATTCTTTTGTAATCCAAATACGATTCCAAAAAAAGCAGGCATAAATTCGAACAAATATTTGCATTTTGCAAAACAATATGCTATAATCATACCATATCAATGAGTGGAGGTCATCCTATGAAGCCCCTGACAAAAAGCCAGCAAAAGGTTTATGATTATATTGTAGAGGGAGCGGGCAACGGACGCATCCCGTCGGTGCGCGAGCTGTGCGAGGCGACGGGGTTCAAATCCACCTCGACGGTCGCCTATCATCTGCGCGCCCTGGAGGAGCGCGGGCTGATCGAGCGCGAAGAGGGCTTGAACCGTTGTATCCGCCTGAAAAACGACCGTCCGACCGTCAAGGTGCCGCTGCTCGGCAGGGTCACCGCCGGTCAGCCGATCTTAGCCGTGCAGGATATCGAGAGCTATATCCCTGTGCCGCAGGAGATATCGGGCAGCCGCGAGCTGTTCGCGCTGCGGGTCATGGGTGAGAGCATGATCAACGCCGGTATCTATGACGGCGATATCATCATCGTCAACCGCACGCCCGTTGCGAACAACGGCGATATCGTGGTAGCGATGGTGGAGGATGAGCTCAGCGGCGAGGCGAGCGCGACCGTCAAGCGCTTTTATAAGGAAAACGGTCATTATCGCCTTCAGCCGGAGAACGACGCCTTTGAGCCGATCATCGTCGACAATGTGGTTTTGCTCGGCAAGGTCGTTACCCTGATCCGCAATTACGAATGATCCGGATACAATCAAATTCTTAATTTGTTTATCAAGCGTTCAAGAATCGTTCACACATTTCAGAATTTCCCGGGTATAATAAAAGCATACAAGTTAAGGACCGCAACTTAACCTGTAATGTTCTACCCTCCTCGATACGAATCATAGATTCGTCATTGAAAACCCTCATTTTATTTGGATTTATCCCCAAAAAAAACAACCGAGCCGCGAGGCTCGGTTGTTTTTTGTTTCATTATTTTTTATTCCACATCATTAAAGTCGTCGTCGTTCAGATTGTAGATCTTATTGTCACGCTCGCGGGGGCGGAATTCACGGTAGCGTTCCTCATGCTCCTCCTGGATCCTGCGCTTGCGCGCCTGACGGCGGCCGTCGGAGGCGGTATAAGCGGCGGTCGAAAAGACGACGCCCATAAATACCGCGGCGACGATCAGAAAAGCGATGATGCAGAAGATCCACCACGAGATCTGTACGATAAACAGCAGGGTGCAGGCGATGACAACGGTCACGACGCAGATCGCGCCTGCTGCGACATACACATAAAAGCCGTCGGTGATGCGGTCAAAAAAGCCGAATAGCGGGCTGAATGACGCGATGATCATCACGGCGATCGAGGTGACCATTCCGACGATGACCGCAGTATCATGATAGATCGGCATATCCAGCAGCATCGGAATGCTTAGCAGTACGGCGGGGACGATCGCGTGCTCCGGATCGTGCCTGCGCCAGATCAATATCAGGAATACCGAGGCGACACAGCCGAAGATCGCCGTCCCGACAAATCCGTGCAGCAGCGGCGCAAAGAACAGCGCGAGAAAATCTACGATAAACAGCAGCGCCAGCTTTGACCCGACCTTGGTTTTCAAAAACGGTCGGATGTCGATGAGCTTTGCACGAAACTCATCCCATAACGCATTGAAATTCATCTTTATACCTCCCGACAAAAACAAGAAGTTGTATCTGTCTTGAGGTTAATATACCATATTTTGTCAGAAAAAGCAATTTTATGAAAACAATGTAACTCTTACCGCAGAAAGGTTACAAAACCATATAAATCGCAAAAGGATTATGATTTGCAAAAAAAGCACAGAAAAGCGGAGAGGACAAAATCCTCTCCGCCTTCCTCTGCTTACTGTATTGAATAATCGAGGTATTCCTCAAGCTGTTCGTCTTCTTGCTTCTTTTTCTCTTTGATATAAAAGAAAGCAGTTACGGCGGCTGTCAAAGCAGCTACCGCGGTAATCAGGTACACCAGCCATTTAAATTTCTTCACTATTTGACGCCTCCTAAGTCGACTAAAAACTATTACAAGAAAATAATAACAGCAAATTACAAAAAAGTCAATATCTTGTATGTAAGTTTATTATTTATTCATGAATATTGGGTAAAATGCCCCGGCAGAGCGGCAAATGGCGCCCGGACGGGGACTGACGCCGACAGAAAACAAAAAAAGCAGGCGTTGCCTGCTTTTAAGGTTATGCAATTTAAGCTGATTTATTCAGTCTCTTTGCCAGCGAAGACTTCGCTCTGGCGGCTGTGTTCTTATGAAGAATACCCTTTGCTACAGCCTGATCAATCTTTTTAGTAGCAAGACGTACCGCCTCAGCCTTATTATCAGCGTCGGTATCAACCGCTACATACGCTTTCTTGACATAAGTCTTGAGAGCAGACTTGAGGGCTTTGTTCTGGGCTGTCTTGGTTGCGATAACCTTAACACGCTTTTTTGCTGATTTAATATTCGGCATTGTCCCACCTCCTTAGTTTTATCAGTTACGCACAAGTAATAATACCATTATTGTCCGAGAAATGCAAGCATTTTGTTAAAATTCTGCAATATTTTTTCAGAATAGTGGTTCAAGCGCGCCTCAAACACAAGATATAGTTATCAACTGCCGCTCTTTTTCTTCAAAAAGTACCAAACGGCGCAGATAATCAGCACAACCAGCGCGACGCCGCGGTAGATCCAGCCGTAAACGCCGCTCATCAGATCGGGTTCGATAAAGAGATCGACCAGCGCCCATGTGCCGAGAAAAACGAAAAATGCCGCCGGAACAAAGAAGAACCGGGTCTCTTTGATCGCCATATAGATCAGGTATGCCGCCAGGATGTACCACAGGACGGCATATATATAGGAAGGGATCATCTTATTCCTCCTCGTCCTCGCTGCGCCCGCGGGTACGGTTTTTGCGTTTGCTCTTGGTGCGCGTCATGATCAGGATAAAGAGATAATAGAGGATGATCAGGATCGTGCCGATACGGCCGATATAGTCCGGCAGCATCGAGGTGGGGTGCAGATCGCGGACGATATAGGTAAAGATGTGCCACGCGCCCACGAATATCAGATAAAACGCCATCGGCCGCAGCAGGGGGAGCTTGCGAAAATAAGGCGAAAGCATGACGATCGCCGCAGCAAAGCACAGGATCGCGCACAAGATCGCTAGTACCATAAAAATCATCTCCGAATGTTAGTCGGTGATCGGTCGAATGGATCATCACCGTTATGATACATAGTATAAAGGTATTGCGGGATAATGTCAAATGCCGAAAGCGTGATTAAATGCCGGTTTTTCCTGTTTTACAAAAAATTCACAAATTAATTATTGACTTTTTGCGGGATAGTGGCTATACTATGTATTGTGAGTTAGCACTCTAACACCGAGAGTGCCAAAACAATCCGAAACTTCGGCACATACAGACTCCGCCGATCGTTTGATCATCAGGCAAAGGAGGCGACGACATGTCCGCGGTCGTCGAAAAATATGTCGAGAACGGCGAGCCGATCGGCTCTAAGGCGTTACAGACCGAAGCGGGGCTGGGGGTTTCTTCGGCGACGATCCGCAACGAGCTGAAGGCACTGGACGACGACGGCTATCTCACCCAGCCGCATACCTCGGCAGGCCGCGTGCCGACCATCAAGGGCTATCGCTATTATATCGACAACCTGATGCCGGCTGTCACGCTGCCCGACAGGGTGTGCGAGCATATCGAGCATCGTATCGGCGAGGGCGCGCGATCTCCGGAAGCGGTACTGACCAATGCGGCAGAGGCGCTGGCGAATCTGGTCAACGCCGCGGCGGTCGTTACGACGCCGCCGTCGGATGAGGCGCGCGTGCATCGGATCCGTTTTGTCGCGACCGGCAGGCATACCTCGATGGCGGTGCTTGTCACCTCGACCGGCATGGTCAAAAGCCGGCTGTTTAGATGCGAATTCGTTGTGACGCCGCAGCTGCTCTCGATGTTCGACAAAGCGATCAACGAGCAGTTCGCAGGGGTCAAGCTCAAGGATATCACCAAAGGGTATCTGCAGACTGCGGCTTCTGCAATGGGAGAGCTGACGCTCTTTGTTCCGGATGTGCTGATCGCGATCTACGAGGCGGTCCAGAGCGCGCTCACGGTCACCGTTTCGGTGGCGGGAGAGACAAACCTGCTGTTCTCCGACGACTATGATCTGTTCGGCGCACGGTATGTCATGAAGTTTCTTTCGGACACGGGACGCATCTCGACGCTGCTGAATAACAGCCGATCCTCAAAGATCTATCTCGGAGAGGAGAGCGGCGCGCATGAGCTGAGATCCAGCGCGGTGGTCACGGCACGCTATGAGCTCAACGGCGAAAGCGCCGGAGCGGTCGCGGTGATAGCGCCGATCCGCATCGACTATAAAACCGTCAGCCGCGAGGTCGATTTTGCCGCCGAATGCGTATCAAAGGCGATCGGCGAGCTGATAGAACAATAACACAGCGATCAGCGGTCAGTGATCGGATATATTAATCAATCCTGAAAAGGAGAATCATGATGGATAAGGAAAAAACGACTCCCGAGACGCAGGAAACCGCAGAAGCGGTCGAAGAACCTGCAGAGGAGCAAAAGCCTGAGAAAAAACCGAAGGCTGAGAAAAAACAAAAAACGGATAAAAAAGCCGCAGAGATCGAAAAGCTCAAGGAGGAGCTCAAGACGGAGAAGGATAAGTACATCCGCTTATATGCCGAGTACGATAACTACCGCAAGCGAACCTCGGCGGAAAAGCTGCAGATCTACGACGATGCGACAGCCCGTGCGATCACGGAGATCCTGCCGATGGCGGACAGCATCACCCAGGCGCTGACCCAGATGGAGGGCAAGGATGTTCCCGAGGAGTTCAGCAAGGGCATCGAGCTGATCGCTCAGCAGCTGAAAACCAGTATGGAGAAGCTCAAGGTCGAGGCGTTCTGTGAGATCGGCGATACATTCGATCCCGAGCTGCACAATGCAGTCTCTATGACCGAGGACGAGAATCTCCCCGAGAATTCCATCGCCGCCGTTTACCAGAAGGGGTACAAGGTCGGCGACAAGATCATCCGCCACGCGATGGTGGTCGTGGCAAATGCGTAAGGCATTTACAGATCATGGTTAATGATTCCGGGCGGGCGCTGCCCGCACCCATTCATATAAATTACTAAAAACTGACAACTTATAACTAATAACTAATTTGGAGGTATTCATTATGGCTAAAATCATCGGTATCGACTTAGGTACAACCAACTCATGTGTAGCAGTTATCGAGGGCGGCGAGCCCGTCGTCATCGCAAACGCCGAGGGCGCGAGAACCACTCCGTCCGTCGTAGCATTTTCCAAATCCGGCGAAAGACTCGTCGGTCAGGTCGCAAAGCGTCAGGCGATCACCAACCCCGACCGCACGATCTCTTCGATCAAGAGAGAGATGGGATCCGACTACAAAGTGACCGTCGACGGCAAGAGCTACAGCCCGCAGGAGATCTCTGCGATGATCCTGCAGAAGCTGAAAGCTGACGCTGAGGCTTATCTCGGCGAGACCGTCTCGGCGGCTGTTATCACCGTTCCCGCATACTTCACCGACGCGCAGCGTCAGGCGACCAAGGACGCCGGTAAGATCGCCGGTCTGGACGTCAAGAGAATTATCAACGAGCCGACTGCGGCTGCGCTGTCCTACGGCATCGACAAGGAAAGCGACCAGAAGGTTCTGGTATACGATCTCGGCGGCGGTACGTTCGACGTATCCATCATCGATATCGGCGACGGCGTTCAGGAGGTTCTGGCGACCGCCGGCAACAACCGCTTAGGCGGCGACGACTTTGACCAGCGCATCATCGACTGGATGGTCAGTTCCTTCAAGGCTGAGACAGGTATCGACCTCTCCGGCGACAAGATGGCGATGCAGAGATTAAAGGAAGCAGCCGAGAAATCCAAGATCGAGCTTTCCGGCGTGACCACCTCCGCGATCAACCTGCCGTTCATCACCGCTGACGCGACCGGCCCGAAGCACCTTGACCTCACACTGACCCGCGCGAAGTTCAACGAGCTGACCGCCGATCTGGTCGAAAAGACCATGGGTCCGGTCAAGACCGCTCTGCAGGATTCCGGTCTCTCGATCAGCGAGATCAGCAAGGTTCTGATGGTCGGCGGTTCTTCGAGAATTCCCGCTGTACAGGACGCTGTCAAGGCTCTGATCGGCAAAGATCCGTTCAAGGGCATCAACCCCGACGAGTGCGTTGCGATCGGCGCATCACTGCAGGCGGGTATGCTCAACCCCGACGAGAACATCGACGGTCTCCTTCTGCTCGACGTTACGCCGCTGTCTCTGGGCGTTGAGACCCTCGGCGGCATCATGACCAAGATCGTCGACAAGAACACCACGATCCCGGTCACCAAGAAGCAGGTATTCTCCACCGCGGCTGATAATCAGCCTCAGGTCGAGATCAATGTTTTGCAGGGCGAGCGTGAATTTGCCCGCGACAACAAGCAGCTCGGTCTGTTTGCTTTGACCGGCATCGCTCCCGCTCCCAGAGGCATCCCGCAGATCGAGGTCACCTTTGATATCGACGCGAACGGTATCGTCAACGTATCCGCGAAGGATCTCGGCACCGGCGCAGAGCAGAAGATCACGATCTCGAACTCCGGCAATATGTCGAAGGACGATATCGCGAAGGCTGTTAAGGAAGCCGAGCAGCACGCTGCCGAGGATAAGAAGCGCAGAGAAGAGGTCGACACCAAGAACGAAGCCGAGCAGGTCGTCTATCAGGCGGAGAAGCTCGTCTCCGACAGCGGCGACAAGATGAGCGACGCGGACAAGAATGAGATCAACACGAAGGTCTCTGCTGCAAAGGATGCGATCGGCAAGAACGACGCCGCCGCTATCAAATCCGCAAAGGACGATCTGATGAAGTCCCTGCAGGATATCGGCGCGAAGCTCTATCAGCAGGCGGCGCAGACACAGCAGGCTGCGGGCGCTCAGCCCGGTCCCGATCCGACACAGGCGGGTTCGCAGGGCGGCGCAGACGGCAATGTTTACGACGCTGATTATAAAGACGTTGACTAATCAGTGGTCAGTGATCAGTGGCTAGTGGTCAGTTTCGAATGATCGCAGCGCTGACGGATTGACACAAATATTTCTGCAAATATCGTGACACGGGGAGTGGATATCGCTCCCCGTGTCATACGCGACTTTGATGATTGATGAATGACGAGGGCTGTCATTCGTTATTCATCAGTTATCAACCATGAAATAAGGTGAACATATGGCAGATAAAAGAGATTTCTATGAGGTGCTCGGCATCCAGAAGGGCGCTTCGGAGGATGAGATAAAAAAAGCATACCGCCAGATGGCGAAAAAATACCACCCCGATCTTCATCCCGGCGATAAGGTTGCCGAGGAGAAGATGAAGGAGGTCAACGAGGCGTACGAGATCCTCTCCGATCCCGAGAAAAAGGCGCGCTATGACCAGTTCGGTCACGCGGGCGTCGATCCGAATTACGGCGCAGGCGGCGCGGGGTCGCCCTTCGGACAGGACGTCGACCTCGGCGATATTTTCTCGAGCTTTTTCGGCGGCTTCGGCGGACGGCGTTCGGCGAATCCTAACGCGCCCCGACGCGGCACGGATATCGAAACCACCGTTTATATCTCCTTTGAGGAGGCGGCGAAGGGCTGCAAAAAGACCGTCCAGTATCAGGCGGTGTCCACCTGTAAGGACTGTAACGGCACCGGAGCCGAAAAGGGCACGACCCCCAAGACCTGCTCCGCCTGCGGCGGCAGAGGTCAGGTGACCATCAATCAGCGCACCCCGTTCGGCACCGTGCAGACCATGCGTACCTGCGATGCGTGTAAGGGTCGCGGCAAGATCGTTGAGACCCCGTGCCACACCTGCAGCGGCAGAGGTCAGATCAAACGCAAAAAGACCGTCGAGGTCAACATCCCCGCCGGTATCAACGACGAGCAGGTGCTTAGCGTATCGAACCACGGCAACGCCGGCGTCAACGGCGGCCCCGCGGGCGATCTCCATGTCTATATCGGCATCCGTCCGCATCCGGTGTTCGAGCGCCGCGGCGACGACGTATGGTGCGAGATCCCGATCACCTTTGCGCAGGCGGCGCTGGGCGCGTCCGTGACCGTGCCGACCCTTGACGGAAAGGTGACCTATGATATCCACGAGGGTACCCAGCCGGGCGATATCTTCAAGCTCAAGGGCAAGGGTATCCAGCACCTTCGCGGAAGAGGCAGGGGCGATCAGTATGTCAAGGTCGTCATCGAGGTGCCTAAGAACCTGAGCGCCAAGCAAAAGCAGCTGATCCGCGAGTTCGATGAAAATACAGGCGATAAGAATTACGCCAAGCGCAAGAGCTTTAAGGATAAGCTGAAAGGCTTATTCTGATTTTTACAGGAAGTGGGTTATGGACTGGACAGAGATCTCGGTTGAGGTAAAAGCGGATCAGATCGACGAAGCGGCGGCGATCGCCAATATGACCGTGCCGTACGGCATCTATATTGAGGATTACTCAGACCTCGAGGCTGAGGTGCAGGAAATCGCGCATATCGATCTGATCGACGAGGAGCTGCTGCAAAAGGATCGCGGTATCGCAAAGATACATATCTATATCGATCCGGAGGATAATATCGAAGAAGCGGTGCAGTTCCTCAGAGAGCGCCTGACCGCTGCCGGGATCGGGCATACCATCAATCGGAGCAGCGTACATGAGGACGACTGGCTGAACAACTGGCGCAAGTTCTTTAAACCCATGCCGATCGGTGAAAAGCTGCTGATCAATCCCTCGTGGTACACGGATACCGATCCCGAGGGCAGAGCGGTGCTGAATATCGACCCCGGTCTGGCGTTCGGCACCGGCAAGCATGAGACGACCCGCCTGTGTCTGGAGACGCTGGAGCGGTATATCAAGGGCGGCGAGACCGTGCTTGACGTCGGCTGCGGCAGCGGAATCCTCGGCATCGCCGCGGTGCTGCTGGGCGCAGAAAGCGCGTTCGGGGTCGATATCGACGAGGTCGCGGTCAGAACCGCGAACGAGAACGCTGTTATCAATCATGTCGGCGATCGGTTTTCTGCGATCGCGGGCGATTTGGTCGATAAAGTTCAGGGAAAATATGATATTGTTGTTGCAAATATCGTCGCAGATGCTATAATAGCATTGTCGGCTTCGGTCAAAGCGTTTATGAAGCCCGACAGCGTCTACATCGTCAGCGGTATCATCGATACACGCGCCGACGACGTCAGAAACGCCGTCAGGAACAGCTTTGAGATCGCCGAAGAGATCACGATGGGCGGCTGGTACTGCTTTGTGCTCAAGCCCGTGTAATCTCAATTTGATACGAACAACATTTTGGAGGTCATTATGAAAAACTCTAAGAGAAATATCGTCAACCTGATTTTTTCGTCGTTTTTGATTATCGGCTATATCGTCTGCACCTATTTCTTCTCAAGCCTCGCCAAGCAGGTTTCGGGAATCGGCGGCAACCTGATCCAGATCGCGATCTTGCTGGTGTTCGGACTTTTGCTGTTCTATGCGACCCGCGTCGGCGAGGGAAAGCAGGTCAAGCGTTTCAGCCTGCCGGTACTGCTGCTGGTCGATCTGCCCTGCCTGTATATCATTCTGGCGGCGCTGTTCAAGCCGATCCCCCTGCACGATCAGCTCGCGCCGGTCGACGGAGCATTTCCGGTCATCCTGATCCTTGCGGTCGTTGCGCTGGGCTACGGCATCCCCTACACCTTCCTGTCCGGCTACGAACTCGCTGAAGAGGATGACGAGGAAGAAGAGGAAGAAGCAGAGGATACGGCAGAAACAGAAGATAAAGAAGAAACCGCCGAGGCGGAAGAAAAAACGTCGGACGAAGCGACAGAAGCCGAAAAGCCTGTGGAGGACGCTGAAGACTGAATAAAAAAGAGGGCGGCTATGACCGCCCCACAATTATAGGAGAAAGAAAATGAGCGAATGCACACATGATTGTTCCACCTGCGGTCAGAGCTGTGCCGAGAGAACGGCGCCGCAGGATCTGCATGAAAAATTAAACGAAATGAGCAGCGTCAAAAAGGTGATCGCGGTCGTATCGGGCAAGGGCGGCGTCGGCAAAAGCCTCGTCACCTCCGCGCTGGCGGTCGAGATGAATCGCCGCGGCTACAAGACCGCCGTGCTTGACGCGGATATCACCGGCCCGTCGATCCCGAAGGCGTTCGGTGTGAATTCTCATGCCAAGGGCTCGGAGTTCGGCATCCTGCCGGAGGTCACCAAGACCGGCGTGCAGTTGATGTCCGTCAACCTGCTGCTGGAGCATACCACCGATCCCGTTGTTTGGAGAGGCCCCGTCATCTCCGGCACGGTCAAGCAATTCTGGACGGACGTCATCTGGAAGGACGTCGACTATATGTTTGTCGATATGCCTCCCGGTACCGGCGATGTTCCGTTGACCGTGTTCCAGAGCATCCCGCTGGACGGCATCATCGTTGTAGCCTCTCCGCAGGAGCTGGTCTCGATGATCGTGTCGAAGGCGGTCAAGATGGCGGAGATGATGAACGTGCCGATCCTTGGATTGGTCGAGAACATGAGCTATTTCAAATGTCCCGACTGCGGCAAGGAGCATAAGATCTTCGGCGACAGCCATATCGACGAGATCGCGGAGAATTTCAACACCCGCGTGCTGGCGAAGGTTCCGTTCGATGCGGAGCTTGCGAAGTCGGTCGATACCGGTACCGTCGAGCTGTTCGTCGGCAACTGGTTCGAGAACGCCGCGAACACCATCGAGGACGAATTGAAAATCGAAAAATGAGCATCATAAAAGACGACCTGAGAGCAGGTCGTCTTTTTTGCGTGAAGTCAAATTATTCCGTTGTGAAGCTCCTGATGAATTCAGTGATCACGCTGATGGCTTTTTCGGCGGCGACAGAGCGGAATTTCATGTAGTCCATGTATTCATTCTCGTTGAAGTCGTCCGAGATACAGCGCAGGATCGTGAACGGAACCGCGTTACGGTAGCATACCTGACCGACGGCTGCGCCCTCCATTTCACACGCTAATGCATCAAAGATATCCGCGATCGCTTGACGATGGTCGCGGGAGGAGATAAAGACGTCGCCCGAGGCGATGCGGCCGCGAAATACCTGCGTATCATCCGGTAATTGACACGCTTTTTCGAGTCGGTCGGCAGTTGCTGTATCGGCGGGAAGATAGATCCTTACCTCGTCGTTGAATTGGATCTGGCCGAGGGGATCGCCCATCTCGGTGACGTCCATGTCGTGCTGGACGCAGTCGTCGGCAACGACGAGATCGCCGATGCGGATATCCTTACTCAGGGAACCCGCGATGCCCGAGTTGATGATCACGTCGGGACGGTAGAGGTCGATCATGATCTGAGCGCTCATGGCGGCGTTGACCTTGCCCATGCCGCACTCACAGCAGACGACCTGCTGTCCGAAGATTTCTCCCTGTGCATAGGTGATCTTGGCGACGGTCTGTTCCGTTTTATCAGCCATCAGTTGTTTGATGCCCTCGACCTCAACGTCGAGCGCGCAGATAAATCCGATCTTCATAATATACCTCCTGAAAATGATAATTGACAATTGACAGCGGACTGTGCCCGCGTTATTCCAGATTTCCCGTCAGCAGCATGGCGGCGCTGACGGCGGCGATCGGGGCGGTCTGGGCTCTCAGAATCCGCTTGCCCAGCGTGGCGACCTCGACGCCCGCGGCTTTGAGCGCGTCGATCTCCGTTTCCTCAAAGCCGCCCTCCGCTCCGGTGATCAGGGCGAGCGAGGCGACATCGGGCGAGATGAGGGCGCGGATCGGCTTGCCGCCGCATTCGTAGAAAACGATCGCTGTTTCAGACTCCATTGCCGCTTGCGGGAGCTCAGCGATATCGATGCAGGGATGCACCCGCGGCAGGATGCCGCGCCGCGACTGAGAGGCGGCGTTGTCGGCGATCTTTTGCCACCGCTGCTGCTTTTTGACTAGGCTCTTTTCATCGGGGCGCGAGATACACCGCGCCGATAAAAACGGGGTGATATCGGTCACGCCCAGCTCGACCGCCTTCTGGATCACATCGTCGATCTTATCGCCCTTCATCAGCGCGATAAACAGCGAGATACGGACGGTCGGCTCCTGCTCGCAAACGGTACTGGAGAGGATCCTGACGGTCACCTCATCGCGGGTGACAGCCGTGATCTCACATTCGTGGCGTTTGCCGTCGGGCGTGCAGAGGGTCAGCGCTTCGCCGACCTTCATCCTGAGCGACCGCGCGATATGCGACGCATCCTCACCCGAAAGGGTGTATTCTTCGGCTGCGAGCTCCGTATCGACAAAAAACCACGCCATCGTATCGCTCCTCCCGTAAATGTAAAATTATTCTAACAAAAATCGCGAAGGATTGCAATAGGCAGACGTAAATGGTAGAATAATATTATGAGTGGTCAGTGGTCAGTGGTCAGTGGTCAGTGGCTAGTGGTCAGTGGTCAGTGGTTAGTGGTCAGTGGTTAGTGGTCAGTGGTCAGTGGTTAGTGGTCAGTGGCTAGTGACTAGTGGTTAGTGGTTAGTGGTTAGTGATATCAGCGGTTTGTCCGCAAGTATACAGGAGAAGAATATGAAAGCATCGGAATTCTTGGAAATATTAGCGCAGGAAAACATCAGCGAAAAGGATCTGCCGCAATTATTGGTAGACGCATTGATCAGGAAAAAGCAGCGGATCGCCTCGGCTGAGAGCTGTACCGGCGGAATGATATCCGCGGCGATTACCTCGGTCAGCGGCGCATCCGGCGTATTTGACTGCGGCGTATGCACCTATGCAAACTTTATCAAAAGCAAGCTGGTGAACGTGAAGGAAGAAACGCTCGCGACCTACGGCGCGGTGTCGGATAAGACGGCGATGGAGATGGCGCGCGGGGTGCGCATCCTGTCGGGCGCGGATATCGGCGTTTCGACGACCGGCATCGCGGGTCCTTTGGGCGGCACGCCGTATAAGCCGGTCGGGTTGGTGTATATCGGCGTCAGCACCGAGCTGGGGCTGAAGGCGGAAAAAATGCTGCTCGGCGAGGGCGACGCCGACCGCAGGCGCATCCGAGAGCTGGCGACCGCCGCCGCGCTGTACTTTGCATGGAAAGCGATCGGGGATTAGCTTAGCAGAGCGACCCGAATCGGTTCTCTGCGGCAGACTCACAGTCAAAAACCTTGTGATCAGTGATCATTAGGAGCTGTCGCAAAATTAAAAATGTCATTCTGAGGCGTCGCCGAAGAATCTGAAAGTGCCGACTTTTCCGTGTTATCACACCTATAAGATGAAATTCTTTGGATAAATTGCACTGTAAGATCCTTCGCTTTGCTCAGGATGACACAAGTTAAGGGCTATCGCTATTCTTAATGCGACAGCCCCCTGTTTTGTTATCTATTTCCACCAAAAAACGAGCAGATTTTTCTATTTTCCCTTGGTCAGATTTTTGCAAAAACGGTTGTATTTTTGTTATCTTTATGTTAAAATGTACTAGAATAGTATCGGATAATATGCTTCGTATGAGCAAAGTTACCACTCTGCGCTTACTATCTGATCAAAATCTGATAAATTTTATACAGACAGGAGTTGAATGTATGGCAAGAGTCAGCGGTGTTCTTATGCCGATCACCTCTCTTCCGTCGCCCTACGGCATCGGAACCATCGGCAAGGAAGCAAGAAAGTTTGCTGATTTTCTGAAAGCAAGCGGACAGTCGATCTGGCAGATCCTGCCGGTCGGCCCTACCAGCTACGGTGACAGCCCCTACCAATCCTTCTCAACCTACGCGGGCAACCCGTACATGATCGATCTTGATACGCTTGTTGAAGAGGGTCTTTTGACCAAAGACCAGATCGACAGCTTTTTCTGGGGGATCAATGATGAAGAGATCGATTACGGCGTCATTTACAACAGCCGTTTCAAGGTGTTGAGGATCGCATATAACAAGTTCAAGTTAGGCGATCAGAAAGCGTTCATGGCTTTCAAACGCCGTAATTCCAAGTGGATCAAGGACTATGCCCTCTACATGGCGGTCAAGCTGCACTTCAACAACAAGGCGTGGTCCGAGTGGACTGACGAGAGCATCAAGCTCCGCGATGAAAAGGCGATCGCCCGCTATACCAGAAAATTCCATCATGAGATCGATTTCTGGAAATGGATCCAGTTCAAGTTTTATGAGCAGTGGGAGGCTTTCCGCGCGTATGTCAACGGTCTCGGCATCAAGATCCTGGGCGATATGCCGATCTATGTCGCGATGGATTCCGCCGATACATGGGCGAATCCCGAGGTTTTCTGGCTGAATAAAAAGCGTCAGCCCGTGTGCGTCGCCGGCTGCCCGCCCGATTATTTCTCGGCGACCGGTCAGCTCTGGGGCAACCCGCTTTATGACTGGAAATACTTAAAGAAAACCGGCTATGAATGGTGGATGGGTCGTATCGCCGCCGCCGACAAGCTGTTTGATATCACCCGTATCGACCATTTCCGCGCGTTCGATACCTACTACGCCATCCCCTTCGGCGCTGAGACGGCGATCGAGGGCGAGTGGAAGGAAGGCCCCGGCATCGACTTCTTCAACGTCATGCGCGAGACCCTCGGCGATATCGAGATCGTCGCCGAAGACCTGGGCGAGCTGTTCGACTCGGTCAAGGAGCTGCTCAAGGAATCCGGCTATCCGGGCATGAAGGTGCTCGAGTTCGCCTTTGCGGACGACGATGAAAACGACTTTTTGCCGCATAACTTTACGGAGAACTGCGTCGTTTACACCGGTACCCATGACAACGATACCGTTCTCGGATGGTATGCGGAGATCAAGGACTGGGAGAAAGAGCACTGCGATAAGTATCTGGCGGATTACGTCGATATGCAGTACGGCGACGAGGTCAACTGGAAGTTTATCGAGACGGCATATAAGAGCGTCGCAAATTATGCGATCGTTCAGATGCAGGATATCCTCGGGCTGGGCTCCGAGGCGCGCATCAACGTTCCTTCGACACTGGGCGGCAACTGGGCATGGCGCATCAAGAAGGACGCATTGACACAAGAAATAGCCGACAGGCTTAAGAAATTAGCAATCACATATCAACGTTGGGAGGAAAACTAACTATGAGCATTACAATGGAAAAGCTTACCGAGCTCTCGAGGAGTGCTTACTGTGCCAAGCCGAAGCATCTGACAACCACTCAGCTGCATCTGGTTCTGGGCAAAGCCATCATGGGCGAAGTCGCTGAGAACTGGTCAAAGAGCAAGAAGAAGCATGCCGAGGGCAGGAGAGCTTACTACTTCTCCGCTGAGTTCCTCATGGGCAGAATGATCTATAACAACCTGTACTGTGCTGGAATCCTCGAAGAGGTTCGCGATCTGTTAAAGAGCAAGGGCATCGATATCAACCAGTTTGAAGAGATCGAAGACGCCGCTCTGGGCAACGGCGGTCTGGGTCGACTCGCCGCCTGCTTCCTCGATTCCGCTGCGACGCAGGAAGTCCCGCTGGACGGCTACGGTATCTTCTACCGTTACGGTCTGTTCAAGCAGCTGATCAAGGACGGCTATCAGGTCGAGGTCGCCGACGATTGGCTCAAGCATCCCGATCCGTGGTGCATCCGCCGCGAGGATCAGTCGCAGATCGTTAAATTTGCCGACAGCACCGTCGTCGCCGTTCCCTACGACATGGCGATCATCGGCTACGGCACCAAGAACATCAACACCCTGCGCCTGTGGCAGGCGGAGCCTGTAGAGGGCTTTGACTTCCTCGCGTTCAACGAGGGTCGCTATGACGACGCAGTCAAGAATAAGAACAACTGCGAGAACATCTCGAAGGTTCTGTATCCGAACGACAACAGCTATGACGGTAAGATCCTGAGACTCAAGCAGCAGTATTTCTTCTCCTCTGCCTCCCTGCAGGATATCATCAGAAGATATAAGAAGAAATTCGGCACCGATTTCAGCCACTTTGCCGAGATGACCGCCATCCAGCTCAACGATACCCATCCCGTTATCTCTATCCCCGAGCTTATCCGTCTGCTCGGTAACGAGGGCGTCGACTTTGATCAGGCGTTCGACATCGCGCAGAAGACCTTCTCCTACACCAACCACACCGTTATGTCCGAGGCGCTGGAGAAATGGGATACCGGTCTGATGAAGATGATCATCCCCGAGGTTTACGCTATCATCGAGCGCATCAACGAGCGTGAGTGGCACGACCTCAAGTATAAGGGCGTCGACGAGTACAACATCAACGCGATGCGCATCATCTGGGACGGCAAGGTTCATATGGCTCGTCTGGCGATGTATGTCAGCAGCTATGTCAACGGCGTTGCTTGGATCCACACCGAGATCCTGAAGAACGACGTTCTCAAGGAGTGGTACTGGGTCTATCCCGAGCGCTTCCAGAACAAGACCAACGGTATCACACAACGCCGCTGGCTCGGTCTGTGCAATCCAGAGCTCGCCTCCTTTATCACCGAGCGCATCGGCGCCGGCTGGCTGAAGGATATGAGCAAGATGGATAAGCTCGAGGAGCATATCAATCCCGAAAGCGTCAAGGAATTCAATAAGATCAAATATCAGAAGAAAAAACAGCTCGCTGCCTATGTCCAGAAGATGGACGGCGTTGAGATCAACCCCAAGTTCATCTTTGATATCCAGGTCAAGCGTTTGCACGAGTATAAGCGTCAGCTGCTGAACGCCTTCTCGATCATGTGGCTCTATTTCCGCATCAAGAGCGGTCAGCTGCCCGACTTCCAGCCGACCTGCTTCATCTTCGGCGCGAAAGCTGCACCCGGCTACAAGAGAGCTAAGGCGATCATCAAGTACATCAACGAGATCGCTAACCTTGTCAACAACGATCCCGATACCAAGGATAAGCTGCAGGTCGTCTTTGTCAGCAACTACAACGTATCCTATGCCGAAAAGCTGGTCGTTGCGGCGGACGTCTCCGAGCAGACCTCCACAGCGGGTACAGAGGCTTCCGGTACCGGCAACATGAAGTTCATGTTCAACGGTGCGGTCACTCTGGGCACCTACGACGGCGCGAATGTTGAGATCGCGCAGCAGGCGGGCGAAGAGAACGAGTATATCTTCGGCGGCCGCGTAGAAGATATCGAGCGCCTCAAGAAAGAGGGCTATGATGCGCGCGCGCTGTATAACAGCAACCCGATGATCAAGCGTGTCGTCGATACCCTGATCGACGGAACCTTCAGCGACAACGGCGCTACCGGCGAGGGCAGCTTCGAGGAGCTGCATAACGCGCTGATCAACGGCACCAACTGGCATCATGCCGACCACTACTTCCTGCTGTATGATCTTCCGGACTACGTTGCGAAGAAGATCCAGTGCAACCATGACTACAAGGATCGCGTAGGCTTCGGTACCAAGTGCCTGAAGAACGTCGCACACTGCGGCACCTTCAGCTCCGACCGTACTATCATCCAGTACGCGGAAGAGATCTGGAAGGTCAGATAAGCTATTTGTAATTGAAAACCGGCATAGCTCTATCTATGCCGGTTTTTTAATGAAACGGAGTGTTGTTTATGCAGGCGACAATCGCATTATATATCGTGGCGGCGGTCATGGTGCTGATCGGAATTCTGATCGTGTTATTTGACCGCAGAAAACGCGCCCGCTGCACCGAGGAGACCACCGCGACCATCGTCAGCGTCGGCGAAGACGTCAGCCGTGACGGCAGCGGTCATAAAGAGCGCAGCTATACGGCATATTACGAATTTACCGCGCGGGGCGGTACCGTTCGCAGACAGGGCGGTACCTCGACGACGCGCAAAAGAAAATACAAAAGAGGCGAGACCCGTCAGGTCAAATACAATCCCGATAACCCCAACGAGTTTATCGTTGTCGGCGACAGCGGCAATTCCGTCGGCGGGATCGTCCTGATCATCCTCGCGATCGTGATCGCCGGAGTGGTGCTTGCCGCCCAGCTCGGCGCGTTCAACGGAATCGTCAAATAAAAAGCAAAGCTGCTTCGGTTTTCCGGAGCAGCTTTTTGTCATATGATCAGATAACGTAATTATCCGCGCCGTCGGAGGCGGTGAGGTCGGAGAGACGGATGCTGTCAAAAAACTTGTTGGTCATATCGTAGTAGTCGCGCCACATCTTGATGGTGCGGCACTCGCCGACGCGGTCGCACGGCGGCGCGTCGGGCTGAAGGCAGGCGACGGGCGCGAGGTCGCCCTCAGTCAGGCGCAAAACCTCGCCGACGGTATAATCGGATGGATCGCGCGTCAGCTTGTAGCCGCCGCCCTTGCCGTGAACGCCCTCGATCAGCCTGGCTTTTGTCAAGGTAGGGAGGATGCGCTCGAGATATTTGAGCGACAGCTTTTGTCGTTCGGCGACGTCCTTCATCGGAATATAATTGCCGCTGCTGTGATCTGCAAGATCGATCAATACGCGCAGGGCGTATCTGCCTCTGGTAGAAATCATAATGAAAACCTTCTTTGCGGGGAGGACGCCGTCCTCCGATGATTCTACCCTATTGTACCACAAGTCAGGTAGGTAAATCAAGAGAGAAAGAAAAAAAGACAGCCGAAGCTGTCTTTTTAATCAATCAGTTTGCGGGGTTAGTGATGACGCCTTCCTCCCAGAGATAGCAGATGAAGCTTCTGCCTTCGGTGTTGGTCATGGTAACGACCCAACTGGGATTACCGTACACATTTGTGCCCTGCGTAACGGAATCAACGGAGCAATCGGGAAGCTCGCCGAGCGCTCTCTGGACTGCCTGCTCACGGGTGTAGCCGGCAAAGAGGCCCTCGCCGCCGTTTCCGTTGTTCTCAGTGGCAGCGACTGCTTCGGTAGCGTTGGTGGCTGTCTGATTACCGGAATTGCTGTTACCATTGGGGCTGGTAGTGACGCCGTCCTGCTTGATATACGCGGTCATTTCCTCGCCGGCGTCGTTGATCATTACGACGACCCATGCGGGAGCGCCGCTTGCGTCATTACCGCGCTCGATGGAGTTGGCATAGTAGCCGGGGTTGCTGTTGACCGCCTGCTGCAGCGCCTGCTCCTGCGTGTAGCCGGCATAGGCGTCGCCGCTCTGAGCCTGCTGTGCGGCGTTAGTCGAAGCCACAGCCTGCGTAGCGGCTACGGTTGCCTCCTGGGTTGCTGCGACAGTCGGAGCGACGGTTGCGGCTAAGGTTGCAGCCTGCGTTGCGGTTTGGTTGTCTTTTTTGTCATTACAGCCGGTGATCACGACCGCCGTAGCGGCGATAAGAGCGACTGCAAGAACGATACAGAAAATGCGTTTCATAGTTAGTACTCCTTTTTCAATTGTTTGGCAAGAGTATAACACGAATTGCAGCATTTTTCAAGAAAAAAGCGGTTTTTCGGCGGTTTATACCATAAAAGTAGGCTTTACACTGCATTTCTTTTCCTGTATAATGAAAAAAACGATGAAAAGAGAGTAAAAATGAAGGCTTTGATCGCGATGAGCGGCGGGGTCGACAGCTCGGTCGCCGCTTTATTAATGAAGGATCATGAGCGTATCGGATGCACGATGCGGCTCTTTGACGGAGAGGATTACAACAACGGTTTGGAAAGCGCCTGCTGTTCGCTCGACGACGTCGAGGATGCGCGGGCTGTGTGCAGCCGCATGAGGATCCCTCACTATACGTTCAATTTCAAGGATGATTTTGAGGAAAAGATCATCAAAAAATTTGTCGCGTCCTACCGTTGCGGCAGAACGCCGAATCCCTGTATCGACTGTAACCGCTATCTGAAATTCGACCGCCTTTACGACCGTGCGCGGGAGCTGGGATGTGACGTCATCGTCACCGGACACTATGCGCGCATCGAGGAGAAGGACGGCAAATACAATTTGAAAAAGGCGGCCGACCCCTCGAAAGACCAGAGCTATGTGCTGTATTCGCTGACGCAGGAGCAGCTAAGCCACACCCGCTTTCCGCTCGGTGAGCTGAGCAAGGATGAGGTGCGGCGGATCGCGGAGGAGAACGGCTTTGTCAATGCCGACAAGCCGGACAGTCAGGATATCTGCTTTGTCCCGGACGGGGATTATGCGGGCTTTATCGAGCGGTATGACGGCGCTGTCGAAGCCGGCGATTTTCTGACGACCGACGGTAAGGTGCTGGGTAAGCACAAGGGGATCATCCACTACACCATCGGTCAGCGCAAGCATCTGGGCATCAGCGTCGGCGCGCCGATCTATGTGGTCGGGATCAACGCGGCGGAAAACACCGTCGTTCTCGGCGATGAAAGTCATCTGTTCAAGACAACGGCGATCGTTGATGATTTCAACTGGATCGCGGGAGAGGCGCCCGCGGAGCCGATCCGCTGCAAGGCAAAGACCCGATATCGACAGAAGGAACAGCCCGCGACCGCGACAGTCAACGCAGACGGCACGGTGACGCTGGTATTTGACGAGCCTATCCGTGCGATCACACCCGGTCAGGCGGCGGTACTGTACGACGGCGAAATCGTCCTCGGCGGCGGCGTGATCGTCGGCTGATATCAAAAAAACACTCTACTGTTGGTAGAATTCCTCCCCCTCAACCAACGGTTCGTGGTAATTTCAACATCTTAGCGCTATCATAGACAGTGAAAGGAGGGTTCAGCATGGATCAAATCAAGATCGGTCGCTTTATTGCCGAACGCAGAAAAGAAAAGAGCCTGACGCAGATGCAGCTTGCCGAAAAGCTCGGCATCTCCGACAGAGCCGTGTCAAAATGGGAAAACGGCAGATCAATGCCGGATTCATCCATCATGCCTGAGCTTTGTCAGCTGCTCGGGATCACTGTCAATGATTTATTCAACGGGGAGGTTGTTGTTATGGAGAACTATAACGAGAATACGGAAAAGCTGTTGATCGAAATGGCGAAGGAAAAGGAACAGGCTGACAAAAGACTGCTCACGATGGAGATCGTGATCGGCGTCGTATCGACGCTGTTCCTGCTGACGATGATCGCCGTCGGAAGTATCTTTGTAACGGACGACGAGAAGAGATGGATCTTCTTCCTGCTGTTTGGGATCGGACTCGTGCAGTTTATCGTCTGTATGCAGATCGCACTCAGGATCGAGCAGGTCGCGGGTTACTATGAGTGCCAAAAATGCGGTCACAGACACGTTCCGTCCTACGGCGCCGTCACCATGGCGATGCATTTCGGCAGAACGCGCTATCTGAAATGCCCTCACTGCGGCAAAAGGTCTTGGAACAAAAAAGTATTGAAGAAATAACTGAAATCGGCATAGACGAAGCGATTCGCCTATGCCGATTATTTGTGCTTAAAAATCACGGAGCATCCGCTTTTTGATGTCCGCCTTGTCCAGCGCGAGGGCGATGACAATGAAGATCAGCGCTGACGCGACCGCCTGGATGGCGTTCTCAGGGATCTTCCACAGCGCGTTGACCGTTGCAGAGTGGAGGCTGTCGCCCGCGAGCAGCTGACGGATCAGCTTGGAGATCGAGTAGCCGACGACGGTGACAAGTCCCGAGGGGATGGTCATCAGGGCGTTGCGCTTTGTCAGCAGCTTGTCGCCCTTCGCGCTGAAGAATACCGCGTTGATCGCTTTGATAATGACGGTATAGATGATCGTTTCCGGATAGACCAGCAGATCGGCGATACCGCCGCCGATCGCCGCCGCCAGCACCGCATAGGGCAGAGGCAGAAAGCTCGCCGCCAGATAGATCATGCTGTCGCCGAGGTGGACATAGCCGCCGGTCGGCGTTTTGATTTGAACGAACGCGGTCATCACCGCGATCATCGCCGCAAACATTGCCGCGATGACGATGCGCAGGGTTCTGTCTGAGTGTTTTCGATTCATATGTTTACCTTCCTGTTATAAAAACGGCTTTGAGTGAACCCCAAAGCCGCTGTATTACTTAATCCTGAAAGAGTGGCGTGGATAAGTACCTGTCGCCGGTATCGGGTAAGAGGACGACGATGTTCTTGCCCGCGTTTTCGGGACGCTTTGCCAGCGCGATCGCAGCATGAGCCGCCGCGCCGGACGAGATGCCGACCAGCACGCCTTCGGTCTTGCCGATGAGCTTGCCTGCCGCGAAAGCGTCCTCGTTGGAAACGGGGATGATCTCGTCGTATATGTTTGTATTGAGTACATCCGGCACAAAGCCCGCGCCGATGCCCTGGATCTTATGCGCGCCCGCGGTTCCCTTGCTGAGAACGGGAGAGCTCTCGGGCTCGACGGCGACGACCTTGACAGCGGGGTTCTGCGATTTCAGATATTCGCCTACGCCGGTGACGGTACCGCCGGTGCCGACGCCCGCGACAAAGATGTCGACCTTGCCGTCGGTGTCCTCAAAGATCTCGGGACCTGTCGTCGCGAGATGTGCGGCTGGGTTCGCGGGATTGACGAACTGACCGGGGATGAACGCGCCCTCGATCTGCGCCGCGAGCTCATCCGCCTTGGCGATCGCGCCCTTCATGCCCTTGGTGCCGTCGGTGAGCACCAGCTCTGCGCCGTATGCCTTCATGAGCTGACGGCGCTCGACGGACATGGTCTCGGGCATGACGATGATGATGCGATAGCCGCGTGCTGCTGCGACCGCGGCGAGTCCGATGCCGGTATTGCCTGAGGTCGGCTCAATGATAACAGAGCCTTCCTTTAACAGATCTTTTGCCTCTGCGTCGTCGATCATCGCCTTTGCGATACGATCCTTGACCGAGCCTGCGGGGTTAAAGTACTCAAGCTTTGCGAGGATCTTTGCGTTCAGATTGAGCTTCTTTTCGATATTGGTCAGTTCAAGAAGCGGGGTCTTGCCGATGAGTTGATCTGCGGATGTATAAATGTTAGCCATAACGGTTCTCCTTATTATATAGTATAGAATAGTGTTTGTAAAGTATCAAAGGCTCCCTTTTCTAAAGGAGCTGTCAGCGAAGCTGACTGTGGGTTTCGTTTAGCCGTGCAGCGGCAGCCTGATATAGCCGACATCGGAACCCGCTGTTATAATATAAATGATTCATACGATCGCCTCCATAACTACCACCAATCAGGTAGGTTGGTGCTATAATAGCACGGATTCATCCATTTGTCAAGCCTTTTTCAAAATCTTCTGTTTGACAAACAGTTGACAAACGCCAAAAAAGGTGCTACAATAGGCAACAGTTAAATATACTGTACAGTATAGAGTGGGTCTTGACGGATCCGCTCTTTTGTATTGTATGCGACAAAACGCTTCGATATAAGGGGTGAGTAAATGGCAAACAGTAAAGGAAAAAACACCGTCACCGTTGTTGAAGAGATCGCCCGTCCGATCGCCGATGAGCTGGGGCTCAGGATATGGGACGTTCGCTATCTGAAGGAGGGCTCGCAGTGGTTCCTGCGCGTCTTTATCGACAAGGATGGCGGCGTGGATATCAACGACTGCGAGAGGATGTCGCGCGCACTGGACGAGCCGCTCGATCAGGCGGATCCCATCGCCGGCGAATACATCCTTGAGGTCAGCTCACCCGGCATCGAACGCGAGCTAATACGGCCGGAGCATTTTGCGGCGTTTATCGGCGCGGATATCATGGTCAAGATGATCCGTCCGATCGACGGTATCGGCAAGGAGTTCAAGGGCGTGCTGACGTCGTATGACAACGGCGAGGCGACGATCACCGATCACAGCGGCGAGAACACCGTGACGATCAACAAAAAAGACGCCGCCTATATCAAGCTCGACGACTTTGACTGAGCTTTGCTCAGTCGGTGAATAGTGAAGGGTGAATGATGAATAGTGAAGGGCGGGACACCCGCACCCGATTCTGT
>CACZAW010000007.1 GCA_902779225.1 uncultured Ruminococcus sp.
TATTGTAATGAACCCGGTGTGTTTTCGATAACAACCGGTAAGGAAGATTACGAGTCTTTTGTCTTTACTTTTACTGTAGATCATCGTATCATTGAGTTGCATCTGTATCGGCGTTACTGGTGGAAGATAGATAACTGTCAATTAAATTATAAAATTGACAGTGCGACGAATAAACTGACATATACTTTCATAGCCGGAGACGGCACTCAGTATACCGACACAGAGGATTATAAGGATGGTAAGTATTACATTTATCAAGAAGCTCGCCCTACGGCTTTACGTTGAACTCTGTTATGCAACGCAATCTTGTTCAATCAGTACCGTTCGGTTCGCTACTGAGTAGATGTAACAGGAGATCATTCCGAAACTGAATGGATCAAATAACACATAGATAATACATGATACATAATCCCCTCTCCGGATACATAGAATGTAGCGGAAAGGGGACTTTTTATGTACAGAGATTATTTAGACAGCGGGATCACCCCGCAGGAGGCGTATGGTGCAGCGCGGACAGTGGGGGAGGGCGAATCGCCTTTTCGTCCGGATTACGAGGACTATATCCGCCATTATCCCGGCAGGGGTACCCTTAAGGTGCAGATCAGCGTCGCGCGCGGCGCCTATCCGATCAAGAATGTGATGGTGGATGTATCGCAGGAATGGAACGGCGTGCGCTACAGCCTGTATAACGATGTGACGGATATTTCCGGCATCGTCGATAACATGGTGCTGCCCGCCAAAACCATCGAGAGCGACCTCAATTTTGACGACCGTGAGCCGGAGGCAACCTACATGATCACCGTCTTTCATCCCGATTTTGAAGAGATCACAGATTGCGCGGTGGTGATACATGATAAGATTGAGACCATCCTGCCGCTCTCGCTGACGCCTAAGACGCCGGGATCCACCGGGGAGGGAGCATGATGGCTGTGCTGCTGCCGACGATCCCGACCAACATCACGGTGCATCTCGGCGCGCCCAACGCCCCTGCCGAAAACGTGACCGTACCCTTTACCGATTACATCAAAAACGTCGCGTCCAGCGAGATCTATCCCAACTGGCCGGTCGAGAGCCTGCGTGCGAATATCCTCGCGCAGATATCCTATACCCTCAACCGCGTCTATACCGAATACTACCGCAGCCGCGGCTATGATTTTGATATCACCAACAGCACCCGCTATGACCACGCCTATACCAAAAACGGCGAAGTCTTTGATACGATCGGTATCATCGTGGACGAGATTTTCAATAACTACATCAGACGAACCAACGCGATCGAACCGCTCTTTGCGGTATTCTGCGACGGCGTCAAAACACAGTGCAGCGGACTGTCGCAGGTCGGCACGGTAGAGCTGGCGAATAACGGCTATACCGCGACGGAGATATTGAAATACTATTACGGCGACAACATCGAGATCGTGACGAACGCACCTCTTGCCAACGATACCCAGAGCTATCCCGGTACGGCGCTGTCGGTCGGCTCCTTCGGCGACGACGTCCGCAAGCTGAAAAACGAGCTGAACCGTATCGCGCGCAATTATCCCGCGATCCCTAAGATCGACAACACCACCAGCGTTTTCGACCGTGAGATGGAGACGAGCGTCAAAGCCTTTCAGCAAATCTTCAACCTGACCGTCGACGGTATCGTCGGCAAGGCGACATGGTACAAGATCAAGCAGATCTTTACGGCGGTCAAGCGCCTTTCGGAGATCACCAGCGAGGGGCTGACCATCCCCGAGATCGACCGTGTATTCAAGGAAACATTACGGCTGGGTGACAGCGGCCCCGAGGTCGAGACCGTGCAGTATTACCTCGCTTTTCTCGGCTACTTTTATCCCCAGCTCCCGCCGATCGCGGTCACGGGCTTCTTTGATGAAGAGACCCGCGACGCCGTCTTTACCTTTGAAAAGGAGTACGGCTTGGTCATCGACGGAATCGTCGACGCCAACACCTACAATGCGATCGAGCGCGCCTATCTGGAAGCGGTCTCGCAGCTTCCCGCTAACTATCAAAGCGCGATCGGCGAGCCGTATCCCGGCCGCTTTCTGGTCGAGGGCGACAGGGGAGAGAATGTGCGGGTGATACAGGGCTACTTGAACCGCATCGGTCGGGTCGATCCCGAGATCCCCGTGATCGACGTCGACGGTATTTTCGGTCCCCGCACTAAGGCGGCGGTCATCGCCGTCCAAAAGCAGCTCGGTATTGAGGAGAACGGTGCGATCGGCCCTGTAGAGTGGGTCGAGATCATCATGCGCGGGAATAATCTCTGAGTAAAGCGCATCCCCGCACCCATTACAAAAGCCCCGTCGATCGCTCGACGAGGCTTTCTTTCAGCTCAACGCTTTCAGTTTTTCATAGAACGCATAGGGGATACACAGGTTGTTTTCACCTACGCCCAGCGAGATATGCGGTTTGTTGGCGCCGTGAAAGTCACTGCCGCCGCTCTCGCACAGCCCGAAGTGCGCGCATACCTCACGCGCTTTGGCTGTTGTTGCGTCATCATACATCGTATACATGGTCTCCATACCTTGCAGACCGGCGTCCTTTGCACGCGGCAGGAATTCGTTTGCCTGCTCAAAGTTCATATGGATGTACGGATGCGCCCAGACCGCGACCGCTCCGATCGAACGGATGAAAGAGATCGTCTCCAGCGACGAGAGGCGCTCGGGCGGTTCATACAGACCGTATTCCTTTGACAGAATGGTGTTAAAGCCCTCGGAGATACTGCTCAAATAGCCCTTCTTGACCATCACTGCGGCGATATTCGCGCGGTTGATATGACCCTTCGAGCTTTCGAGGATATCGATATAGTTGATGTGATAGCCGCGTTCCTTCAGACGCTTGAGCAGCTTGTAGTTGCTCTCCTCCTTGCGGATCGACGCGATGTTGACATACTCCTTGATCTGTGAGAACATATCGGGCTTCAGAAACAGTCCGAGGATATGCAACTCGGTGCCCTCGTGATCGGTCGTGAATTCGATGCCCGGCACGAGCTCGAGCGGCTTGCCCTCTCCTGCCTTGAGATAATCGTACAGCCCGTCGATCGTGTTGTGATCGGTCAGCGCGTGAGCGGACAATCCGCATTCGATCGCGGCGTCGACCAGCTCGGCGGGAGTATAGGTGCCGTCGGAAAAGACGGAATGGGTATGCAGGTCACAAGTTTTTTGCATGACGCTGCCTCCTTATAATGAAATAGTTGCAGAGTGCGGATTTATGCCCACGGATCGGCTGCCTTCGGGGTACGCACGCCGACCAGGATCATCTGCTCCTCCAGATACCACTTGCCCTCGCTGGGCTTCAGGCGCAGCTTGATCTGGCGGGGGCTGTCTGCGCCGCCGGAGTTCAGGTGCAGGGTCGCCCTGCCCTCCTGCTGAAAGGAGTAGGGATTGGAAAAGACCGTCACCGTAAAGGGGACAGACGGCGTGTAGTTGTTATCGGGGGTCGCACTCTTGAAGTAGGAGAACGGTACGTGCTTGCCGTCGCGGAAGCGGTCGTTGAGAAAGCTGATCTCATAGGCGCTCAGCGGTGCGGGACCTTTGAGGAAGTTGAGCATCTCTTTGCCGATCTCGGGAGCCGCGGCATAGGCGCACAGAGCGCAAACGGTCAGCGCGGCAGTCTTGTAGGGTGTGTCCAGACTCGCCTCGGGCAGCGCCTGCATCTCGGCAAGGCTCTCAGGCAGCGCGTTGAATACAAAGCTAAAGCTGCCGCTCTCGGGATGATTCGCTCCCTGCGGTGCAGCAGGATTGTTTTTCAGGTTATCAAAAATGCTCATATATCCGACCTCCTTCGATATTACCTATACTATATCATTTACCGCGCCGTTTGTAAATAAATAATTTGCAAGTTGCGGCGGTTTGGTGTATAGTAGAATGAAGAATGAGGAAATAGGAATGAGGAATTTGAAAGTCAGTTATATTTTGCTCGGTCAGATCGACTATCATGACGTCAGACAATATGCTGAGATACTGCCGCCTAAGAGGCGGGAGAAGATCGATCGCCTGCGGTTCGATCGGGACAAGCTGCTCAGCCTGACGGCTGGCTTGCTGATCCGTCGTGAGATCGGGGATACGCCCATGATCTTGAACGAACAAGGTAAGCCGTATGCCGTCGGCTCGGATATATTCTTTTCCGTGTCCCACAGCGGCGACTGCGTGGCGATTGCCGTGGATGACCGCGAGGTCGGCGTCGACGTCGAAAAGCTCCCCGACAAGGAGTATTTGAAGATCGCGCGCCGCTTTTATCACCCGAACGAGCTTTCGTATGTAGAGAATGCCGACGACCCCGCCCGCGCCTTTACCCGCGTCTGGACGCGCAAGGAGGCGTATCTAAAGCAGATCGGCACCGGTATCGCGACCGATCTGACCGCCTTTGATACGACTTCCGGTATCCTTGCCGAACGGATCCTCAGCCGTGATATCGAAGGCTATGTCCTCTCTGTCTGCACAGTGAAACCGTTGTCGGAAACGATTTATATTTCTAAATTAGAATTAAAAGAAGTGTTCAAGAAAGGTTGATGATCATGAAAAAACTATGTGTATTGCTGCTTGCGCTGCTGCTGACGACTGCATTCTGCGCCTGCAAAAGCGAAAGCGCCGATCAAACCGACGCCGAAGAGGCGACCGAAGCCGTCGTGATGTCCTATGTGTTGAAGCCCGCTCCCCAAAACGACGAGAAGGTCGACGTCGAGTCGCTGCTCACTGCAAAATCGATCCTCGAGAAGCGGCTCAGCGGCACCGGCAAAGACTATAGCGTGACGCTGGATGAAAAAGCCCGACAGCTGACCGTTACCTGTCCCGGTTCGCTCCTGACCGATCTGCTTACCCGAAAGGGTGTGCTGGCGATCATCGACCCCGACGGAGTAAAGCGTCTCGGCAACGCCGACGTCAAATCTGCTGAGGTTAAGACGAACGACAAGGATGAGGAATATTACCTGTCGATGGTATTGACCGATACCGGAGCCAAGACGTTTGCCGATTTGACGCGTGCTTCGGTCGGCAAAGAGACCGAGGTATATCTGGATAACGTGATGCTGTGCTCGGCTGTTGTTTATGCGCCGATCACCGACGGAAAGGTCGAGTTGCACGGCGGTTTTACGCATGAGCAGGCGATCATGAACGCGAACCTGATCAACGGCGGCGATCTGCCGTATGCGATGGAGATCGTCAGCAGCAAAGAGGCTGAATAATTCAAAAAACTACGCCGCGGTTTCATCCGCG
This sequence comes from uncultured Ruminococcus sp., assembly GCA_902779225.1. Lineage (GTDB taxonomy): Bacteria > Bacillota > Clostridia > Oscillospirales > Acutalibacteraceae > Ruminococcoides. The sequence goes on from CACZAW010000007.1 coordinate 5,217, forward strand.
GCGTTTCCTTATCGGTGGATATAAAGTCGGCAGGGCTCGTCCTCACCGTCGCCCAGAGCGGGGCAATAATACTCCCACCCGTACCGCTCATAAAAGCCGGTGTGGTCGGTGACGAGGTAGAGGGGAGAGACGCCCTCTTTTTTCATATCCTCTACGACGAAGTTGAGCAGCTGTCCTGCGATCCCTTGCTTGCGATACGCCTCTTCAACATAGACGGCGCATACATTCGGCGCGAGATCCTTGCGGTCATGGAAGTCGTTTTCGATCACGCCCAAGCCGCCGACGAAATCGCCGTTGTCTTCGGCGATATACCACGACGGCACCGGGTAGCCGCCCGCGAGGCAGTCCTCCATACTTTCAAGATACGCTTCAAGCGGCACGCCCCACTTCTCATGGAACCAGTTTGCCATTTTATCCTTATATTCGGGTTTGTCGATCAATCGAATGATTTGCATCATGCTTAATCCTCGCTTTCTTTTGGAAAAACTTCAACTAACGCCGAGATGATCCGGCGGTTTCTGACGCGCTTGACGGTAAAGCGCAGATTTTTATAGCGCACCTTCTGACCGCGTGTCGGCAGCTCGCCGAGCTGTTCGACGATGAATCCGCCGACCGAGTTGCTCTCGATCTCTTCATCGGCAGGCAGCTCCAGCATTTCAAAGAGGTCGTCCAGCTCCATGTCGCCGCTGACCATATACCGCCCGTCGCGCAGCTTGGTAAAGGTATGCTCGATATCCTCGTCCTCGTCCCAGATATCGCCCACGATCTCTTCGAGAAGATCCTCCATCGTGACGATACCCAGCATCCCGCCGTATTCGTCGGTGACGATGGCGATATGCAGCTTGCTCATGCGGAAGTCGTTGAGGATATCCGAGAGCTTCATGCTCTTATAGATGAAGTGCGCCGGGGTCAGCAGGGGTCGGATCGGCGCCGGGCCGTTTCCGTCGATCACCTTTTCCAGATAGTCGCGCGTATGCAGGATGCCGATGATATTGTCGATCTCATCCTCGTATACCGGGATACGCGAGTAGCGCTCCTTGATGATCAGGTCGTGTATCTTGTCGGGATCGTCGTCAATGTCGATAACGGTCACATCGACGCGCGGCGTGAGGATCTCGCCGGCGGTCTTTTCGTCAAATTCCAGCGCAGACTGCACCAGTTCGGATTCCTGTTCCTCTAAGATGCCTTCCTCCTCGATCGTCTCGATGATGTATTTCAGCTCGTCCTCGGTGACGGAGGGGGTGTCTTTTTTGATGTGCGCCAGCTTCATAAAGATGTTTTTAATTCCCGCAAAGAAAAATATCAGCGGTGTGAGAATATAGGTCAGCACCTTGATGATAAAGGCGGTGTGCAGGACGATGCTGTCGCTCGCCTCTCTGCCGAGGCACTTCGGAATGACCTCGCCGAAGGTCAGCACCAGCAGGGTGGTCAGTCCGGTCGCGATCGCCGCGCCGTAGTTCTCAAAGATATTCAGGCATAGGATGGTCGCAAGGCTCGAACAGCCCAGATTGACGACGTTGTTGCCGATCAGGATCGCGGTCAGCACATTGTCAAAGCGGTCGGTGATCCACAGGGCGTTTTTTGCGCGCTTACTGCCGTTATCGGCGAGCGCCTTGAGGCGGATGGTGTTCGCGCATGAAAACGCGGTCTCGACGCACGAGAAGAATCCCGATAATAAGATCAATACGGCGATGATGATGCCGTATATCGCGTTAGTACTCAAATTCTGCTCCTTTTACAGCATAATATCATTAATAGGATACTATAATATTTTGTAATTAAAATGTCACCAAAGAAATTTGCGCTTTTTTATTGAACAATCCGGTAAATAGTGGTATACTAGATACTGGCATTTTCTGAGGTGCTGTATACATGATTTTGTGCTTTTGGGAAAAACTAAGGTGAAATCAGTTTTTCGAGGTGCAGAATGAATAAATACAGCTTTAACCGACAGCCGCGCGACCGCGCTAAGGGCTTTGATGATACAGGGGAAGAGCTCCCCGACGTCACGAATACCGTTCCCGACGAAGCCTCGGGTGATAATCCGGAAAAGGATACCGCCCCGACGGACAGCGTTACCCGCATGGGCAGTGTGATCACCCACCGCGGCGACGATATCATTTACTGTCTGACGGTGATCGGTCAGATCGAGGGTCACTATATCCTGCCTGCCAATAACAAGACCACCAAGTATGAGCATGTGATCCCCTCACTGTTGGCGATCGACGAGGATGAGCATATCGACGGACTGCTCGTATTGCTCAATACCTCCGGCGGCGATGTAGAGGCGGGGCTTGCGATCGCCGAGATGATCTCCGGTATGCGCAAGCCGTCGGTATCGCTGGTGCTCGGCGGAGGCCATTCGATCGGCATCCCGCTGGCGGTAGCGGCTGACAAGAGCTTTATCGCCGGAACCGCCTCCATGACCGTGCATCCGGTTCGTACGACCGGTCTGACGGTCGGCGCGCCGCAGACCTTCCGCTATTTTCAAAAGATGCAGGAGCGCATCAACGGCTTTGTCGCCGACAACTCCGGTATCAGCAAGGAACGCTACAGCGAGCTTGCCATGAATACCGGCGAGCTGGTGACGGATATCGGCACCATTCTTGAAGGCGCCGAGGCGGTCGAATGCGGACTGATCGACGCGGTCGGCACCCTGTCCGATGCGACCGACGCGCTGTATGAGATGATCAAAGCAAGAAAGCAATAACTCGCCGCAAGGCGTTACATAAGGAGTTACATATGACTGTTATCGACGCGATAGTTCAGGGCATTGTGCAGGGCTTGACAGAATTCCTGCCGGTCTCCAGCAGCGGACATCTGAATATCACCCAGCATATCCTCGGCGTGACGGAGGATAACCTGTTTTTTAACGTCATGCTGCATATCGGCACATTGGTTGCCGTCTGTGCATTTTACCATAAGCTGATCTGGCGGCTGATCAAGGCGTTCGGCTTGCTGGTCGCAGATATCTTCCGCGGCCGTTTCAAATGGAAGACGATGGACGAGGACAGGCGGATGCTCATCATGCTCGTCATCGGACTTTTGCCGCTGTTCCTTTTGTTCCTGCCGGTTCCCGGTACGGGGATGAAGCTGAAGGATTATGTCGAGAGCTTCAACTCCGACAGATATTTCATCATCGTCGGTATCTGCCTCCTGATCACCTCGCTGCTTTTGCTGCTCGGCAATATGTGCTCACAGGGATATCTTTTCTCAAAGCGTCACAAGGACTGCCCCGAAGGCAGAAAGAGCTTTAATGTCGTCGATGCGATCGTCGTCGGTCTGGTTCAGTGCTGTGCGACCCTGCCGGGTCTGTCCCGCTCCGGCTCGACCTTAGCTGCGGGTCAGATGCGCGGCGTCAATAAGCAGAAGGCGCTCGACTATACCTTTATCCTCGCGATTCCTTCCATCATCGCGGCGGCGTTGCTCGAGTTCAAGGACGCGATGGATGTCGGTGTTAATGCAGAGATCTTACCGGTCATTATCGGAATGCTTGTCGCGGCGTTTGTCGGCTACTTCTCCATCGTCCTGTTCAAGTGGCTCCTCAAAACCGATAAGATGTACATATTTATCGCCTATACCGCCGTTGTCGGACTCGCTGTCATCGTGATCAGCATCATCGAAATGAACACCGGCGTGAATCTTTTCACCGGCGCGGCGATACAATGAAGCGCCGGAATGCATATTCCGAACCGCTAACCACTGATTAAGGAGTGATGAATTTGGCAGCTGCAAAAAAGAAAACCTCTACCGCTGCGAAAAAGAAGTCTACTTCCAATAAAACATCCTCGTCCCGTGCGATCACGACCAAAAAGGGCGCTTCTAAGCCGAAGCCCGAGGAGATCAAGCGCGGGATGAACCCGCAGGTCAAGGCGCTGCTGCTGGTAGCGGCAGGCATCCTGCTTTTGGCGCTTGTCATAATACCCGGAGGCGCCGTCTGGAAAAGCATCCACCAGTTCCTGTTCGGCATCTTCGGTATTTGCGCGCTGCTGGTGCCCGTGATTTTTATCTACATGGGCATCATGATCTCAAAGGAAAAGCAGATGGAGCATAAGGGCGTCAAGATCGCCTTATCACTGACCGTTCTGATCGCTACCTGTACGCTGATCTACATATTGGGCGCGACCGATTACAACAGGGATCGTTCCTATTTTGAGGCGATCGGCGCCGCGTATAAGGGCTCGTATGATCTGCGCAGTATGTGCGGCTTGCTGGGCGCGATCCTCGGCTATCCGTTCAAGGCGTGGTTTACGAATGTTCCCGCCGTGATCATCTGCGTATTGGTGATCGGCGTATCGATTTTGCTCTTGACCCGCGTGACATTGGTGGATATCGCCCGCGTAGCCAAAAAAGGCTATCGCCGTCATGTGGAGCCGCATATCCACCGCCCACGTCCGAAGCCCGTTGAAGAATCGGATAACGGCTACGAGCTGCCCGAGGTCGTGGATTATCACGGCAGACGCAGCTCCGACCGCATCGATATCCCGCTGGACAAGCCGAAGAAAAAGCCGCGTCAAAAGGACGTTGCCGAGATCGAAGCGGAACAGCAGGATGAAAACATCCTCAACATCATCCAGAACGCGAACGCCGGCATGGTTCCCGATACCGAGCTCGACGCGTCCGCAGTAGCACAGCGCATCACCAAGAATAAATCCAGCCGCAAGATGGCTGACGGCGCCAAGCAGCCCGATCCCCAGACCGTGCAGGTCGATATCGGCGAGGAAACACGCCGCATGGACGACGCGATCAAGAGGGAAGAGAAGAAGGCTGTGGACAAGCCGAAATATGTTTTCCCGCCGACCAAGCTGCTCGATCCCGCGATGGATACCGAGGGCGCCAGCGCTTATAATGAGATGCAGAACAACGCGACCAAGCTGATCGAGACGCTCAAGAGCTTCGGCGTGAACGCGAGCATCACCAATATCTGCCGCGGCCCTTCCGTCACCCGCTATGAGCTGCAGCCCGCCGCAGGCGTCAAGATCAGCAAGATCACCAACCTGTCGGATGATATCGCTCTGAACCTCGCCGCTAACGGCGTGCGTATCGAGGCGCCTATCCCCGGCAAGGCGGCTGTCGGCATCGAGGTACCGAACAAGGTTACCTCGATGGTCACCCTGCGCGAGCTGATTGAGACCGAAGAATTCCAAAAGAGCAAGTCAAAGCTCAACTGCGTACTCGGACGCGATATTTCCGGAGAAATCGTCTGTACCGATCTGTCTAAGATGCCCCATCTGCTGATCGCGGGTACCACCGGCTCCGGTAAATCCGTCTGCGTCAACGCGCTGTTGATGTCGATCCTCTTCAAGGCGTCGCCGGACGAGGTCAAGCTGCTGCTGATCGACCCGAAGATGGTCGAATTCAGTAAGTATAAAGGCATCCCGCATCTGCTGGTTCCGGTTGTGTCCGACGCCAAAAAGGCGGCAGGCGCGCTGAACTGGGCGGTTTCCGAGATGCTCAGCCGTTATCGTATCTTCTCGGAATACGACTGCAAGGGCGTCGACAGCTATAACCAGCTGATCGATAAGAACCTTAAATACATCGAAGAACAAAAGCAAAAGCCCGATTATGACCCCGAGGCGGAGGAACAGCCCTGCTTAGAGGTCGAGGGTTTAAAGGTACCGACCGAGCATATGTGCCGCATCGTGATCGCGATCGACGAGCTCGCCGATCTGATGATGGCGGCTCCCGCCGAGGTAGAAGAAGCGATCTGCCGCTTGGCACAGATGGCGCGTGCCGCAGGTATGCACCTGATCATCGCGACACAGCGTCCGTCCGTCAATGTCATCACCGGCGTAATCAAGGCGAATATCCCTTCCAGAATCGCCTTAAAGGTCAGCTCTCAGATCGACTCCCGTACCATTCTCGATGCGGGCGGCGCAGAGAAGCTGATCGGCCGCGGCGATATGCTGTATTCACCCGTCGGCGCGCCCAAGCCCATCCGCGTACAGTGCTGCTTTGCCAAGGATGAGGAGATCGAGCGCGTCACCGGCTTTATCAAAAAATCGCATCAGGCGGAATATAACGCCGAGATCGAGGACAAGATCCGCAAGATCGCCGCTGAGGATCTCAACGGTAAGGGCGGCGGCAAGGACAGCGGTTCCGCCGCGGCGTCCAATGCGCCCGATACCGATTCGATGATGGAAGAAGCCATCAAGGTCGTTATCGAGGCGGGACAGGCGTCCACCTCGCTGCTGCAGCGCCGATTAAAGGTCGGCTATGCCCGCGCGGGACGTATGATCGACGACATGGAGCAGATGGGCATCGTAGGCCCGCACCAGGGCTCCAAGCCCCGCGACGTCCTGATGACCTACAACGAGTGGCTGGAGCGCAACAATGTTCTCGGCAGCCCCGACGACGGCGAACCGCAGGAGGTCTCCGACGAGGACGATCCGTGGTGATGTGCGACTTCGTCGCAGTGAATAATGAATAGTGAATAGTGAAGGGCGGGACACCCGCACCCGATTAGATAAATATCTTGACGAATAATGTTGAAATCGCTATAATGAAACAGTATTCAGTTTTAGGAGGAAAACCTTTTGGGAGTATATGAAGAACTGGTGGCGCGCGGATTGATCGCGCAGGTCACCGATGAAAAAGAAATCAGAGAACTGGTCAATAACGGCAAGGCGGTTTTCTATATCGGCTTCGACCCGACCGCCGACAGCCTGCACGTCGGTCACTTTATGGCGCTGTGCCTGATGAAGCGCTTACAGCTCGCGGGCAATAAGCCCATCGCCCTGATCGGCGGCGGCACCGCGATGATCGGCGATCCGTCCGGCAGAACCGATATGCGCCAGATGATGACCAAGGAGACCATCGACCACAACTGCGCCTGCTTCAAAGAGCAGATGTCGAAGTTCATCGACTTCTCCGACGATAAGGCGCTGATGGTCAATAATGCCGACTGGCTCCTCGACCTCAACTATGTCGATGTATTGCGCGAGGTCGGCGTGTGCTTCTCGGTCAATAATATGCTGCGTGCCGAGTGCTATAAGCAGCGCATGGAGAAGGGCTTGTCCTTCCTCGAATTCAACTACATGATCATGCAGAGCTACGATTTCTATGCTCTGTATCAGAAGTACGGCTGTAATATGCAGTTCGGCGGCGACGACCAGTGGAGCAATATGCTCGGCGGTACGGAGCTGATCCGCCGCAAGCTCGGCAAGGACGCCTACGCCATGACCATCAACCTGTTGCTCAATTCCGAGGGCAAGAAGATGGGCAAGACCCAAAAGGGCGCCGTATGGCTCGACGCGAATAAGACGTCGCCGTTTGAGTTCTATCAGTATTGGCGCAACGTCGACGATGCTGACGTCGTCAAGTGCCTGAAGATGCTGACCTTCCTGCCGCTCGAGCAGATCGAGGAGATGGCGAAGTGGGAAGGCTCTGAGCTGAACAAGGCGAAAGAGATCTTAGCCTATGAGCTGACCAAGATGATCCACGGCGAGGACGAGGCGAACAAGGCGCAGGAGGGCGCGCGTGCGCTGTTCTCCACCGGTGCGAATACCGACAATATGCCGACTACCGTTCTGTCCGAGGACGATTTCACCGACGGCGGCATTTCGATCCTCGATCTGATGCTCAAGGCTAAGCTGATCCCCTCCAAGGGCGAGGGCAAGCGCCTGATCCAGCAGGGCGGCGTCGCGGTCGACGATATCAAGGTCACCGATATGTTCCATAAGGTCGCCAAGGACGCGTTCGATAAGGGCCATGTCATCATCAAAAAAGGCAAAAAGGTGTTCCATAAGGTGACGCTGTAAATGGGTAATTCTGTCGGATAATTCCGATAAAGAAATAAAAGGAGTGTAGAATCTATGAAAAAGTTTTTCAGCGAATTCAAGGAATTCGTTATGCGCGGCAACGTGCTTGACCTCGCCGTCGGCGTTATCATCGGCGCGGCGTTCGGTGCGATCGTTACCTCGCTGACCGACGACATCATCTCTCCGCTGATCGGCAGTATCTTCAAGGCGAATTTCGATTCCCTTTCCGTCGATATCAACGGCGCGACGCTGATGTACGGCAAGTTTATCACCGCGATCATCAACTTCATCATCATGGCTTTCGTCATCTTCCTGATCGTCAAGGGAGTCAACAAGGTAATGTCCCTCGGCAAAAAGAAAGAGCCCGAGGAAGAGCCGACCACCAAGATCTGCCCGCACTGCTGCGAAGAGGTCAACATCAAGGCGACCAAGTGCCCGCACTGCACCGGCGATCTCCCGATCGAAGAAGAATAATCATTTCTGCATAAAGCAACTCCCGAGTCGTTTGACCCGGGAGTTTTTGTATGGCGATCGGTTGTCAGCGGTTTACGGCATGATCTTGCGATACAGCGCCTTCAGATCTTCGACATTGGTATCGCGCGGATTACCGGGACGGCAGGCGTCGGCATAGGCGTCGGCAGCCAGTACATCCAGATCCTCCTCGCGCACCTTTTCATTGACGGTGGGGATACCGACGTCGATCGAGAGCTGACGCACCGCGTCGATCGCCGCCTTGCGGTATTCTGCCTGCGTCATATTGTCAACGCCCTGTACGCCCATCGCGCGGGCGATCTCGCGGAACTTGTCGCCGGTGCATTCCTGGTTGTACTCCATGACCAGCGGCAGCATCATCGCGCACGCTACGCCGTGAGGCGTATCATAGTGCGCGCCGAGGGTGTGAGCGATCGAGTGCGCGATGCCCAGTCCTACGTTAGAGAAGCCCATGCCGGCGATATACTGCGCCAGCGCCATGCCCTCGCGATCCTCGGGTTTGTTCTCGACCGCGCCGCGCAGATGCTTTGCGATCAGACGGATCGCCTCGAGGTGGAACATATCGGTCATTTCCCATGCGGCAAGGGTGGTGTAGCCTTCGATCGCATGGGTCAGCGCGTCCATACCCGTCGCGGCGGTCAGCCCCTTGGGCATCGAGGACATCATATCGGGATCGACAACAGCGACAGCGGGGATATCGTGCTCGTCAACGCAGACGAATTTGCGTTCCTTCTCCACATCGGTGATAACGTAGTTGATGGTGACCTCCGCAGCGGTGCCCGCGGTTGTGGGAACGGCGATGGTCGGAACGGCGTGATTCTTTGTCGGAGCGACGCCCTCAAGCGAGCGGACGTCCGCAAATTCGGGGTTGGTGATGATCACGCCGATGGCGATGATCGAGTCCGCACCCGCAGCCTTGAACGCCGCAACGCCCGCCTGCACGTTTTCGATGGTGGGGTTGGCTTTGACTTCCGAGAACATCTCGTAAGCGATACCTGCCTCATCGAGCAGTCCGGTAACCTTCTGCGCAACGCCGAACTTGATCAGCTCGGGGTCGGTGCAGACGAGGATTTTTTGAAAGCCTTTGGATTTTGCCAGTCCGGGTATTTCGGCGATCGCGCCTTTACCGTGAAAGGAAGTTGGATTGAGTATGATTCTGTTTGCCATAATTGACCTCCTTAAAAGATGTTACTTATATTATAGCTTTTCTTGGGATGATAATGCAATTGACGGGAGCGGAAAAAATGGGGGAGAGATACTGTGTAAATCGTATAATACTGAGCTTCCGCTGAACGCTTTTTTCTAAATCGTCATTGCGAAGCCAATTAGCCGGGGTCCCCGCAACGCCCCGCGTTGTGGGGAGAGGAGTCGCGGCGGAGAGACACGAGAGTAGTCCGTTCAGGACTGCTCTCAATAAGCGCAGCCCGCGACGACGACGTGGCAATCTCAACCGAATTAAAAAGGTATAATACCTCTCCCGAGCGAAGCGAGGGTAAAGTGTTTTAGTATATAGTTTTGCAGGCAAAAAAATCAGCGTCCTGTCGGACGCTGATTTTTCTGCTTAAGACGATAATCGTTTATCGTTTGTTATCAATAGAATCTCTTGCTGCTGGCAGCTTTTTTCTGCTTCTTCTTCTCGACCATGAACACGATGGTGAAGGTGATCACCAGAACGACGATCATGACAGCCAGCCACAGAATGAACTGATAGTTATTGGCTTTCGCGTTCTTCTGCATATCAACAGAGTTGGTGACGCCGACGAGGGACTTGGTAGAAACCTCAGCGGACTTTTTCTCAACCTCGGTGTTGGGTACAGAGGAAGGAGTGACAACAGCCTTGGGAAGATTCGCTTCCTTCTTCTCTACTTCTGCGGGAGCAGCAGCGGGAGCTTCGGTAGCTTCCACGGTTTCCTCTACGGGCATCTCGATCGCCTCGTCGGAGAAGATCGCGTCGTAGGTGGTCTCGTCAACAACGCCGGTCTCGACGAGCTGGTTGACGTTCTGGAAATCCTTGACAGCGGTCTCGGTCTTAGCGCCGAACGCGCCGTCGGGCTGCGTTTCAAGATAACCCAGCGTGACCAGACGCTCCTGGATCAGTGCGATCTCGTCGGCATAATCGCCGAGAGCATAGGAGAGAGGAGCCTCGGTGGCAGCTTCGGTCGGAGCCTCGGTAGGCTCTTCTGCAACGACCTCGTTTTCACCGGTCTCGGCAACCTCGGCCTCCTTCTTAGCGGGAGCAGCCTCGGTAGCCTCTTCGGGCTTCGCATAAGCGGGAGCCTCGTCGGAATACAGATAATCTGCATCGGCGCCTGCGATACCGTCAACGGTAAGGCCTGCCTGCTTCTGGAAGAGCTTGAACGCTTCTTCGGTCATCGAGCCGAAGTCGCCGTCGATAGAACCGTTATAGTAGCCGAGCTCCTGCAGTCTCTTCTGCAGCTCTTCAACCTTGGAACCGGTCGAACCGTTTTTCAGAGGGCCGTTATCCTCGGCGGGCTTAGCGGTTGTATTCTTAGAATTGCTGTTGGAATTGTTGCTGGTGGACTTAGTGGAAGAAGAGGTGGTGCTGGCGGGCTTGTCAGAGCAGATACCGCTTGCATCGAAGGAGTAGGTTACGCCGTCGATCGTACGAGTGGTATTGGTGATGTACTCGCCGTTTACATAATAATAGGTGTTGCCGTTGAACTCTTCCCAGCCGTTCTCAACATAGCTGACAGCGGTGAGCTTGAACCAGCAGTCCCAATTGTTGTAGCCGCCGATCTCCTCATAGCATACGCCGTAATCATCGCCGCGTGCGTCAACCTCCATGCCTTCGCCGATATAGACGCCGACATGACCGGGACGGGAGAGACCCAGACCGTGGACATTGGGAACGCCGTCGCTGACGTAACCCCAGTCTCTGCCGTTAGCCTGCGCGTCATCGAGCATAGCCGTTCTGTCGCCGCCGCAGTAAGACCAGATCAGGCCGGAGCAGTCGACAGCGCCGGGCTCGGAGCCGCCCCAAGAATAGGACCAACCCTCGTTGTAAGCTCTCAGAGCCCACTCGGCAAGTCCTGCGCCGGTAGCGGTCGCGCCGGATGATACGGTAGCCACCACAAAGATCGTAGCGATCAGCGCGGCAACCATAATAATGGATAATACTTTCTTAAATGTTTTCATAAAAACCTCCGTTGTTCTCTGCGGCTGAGCCGCGAAACGAATTTGCAACCGCAAAACCGCAAAAATCATGTTTGATCCTGCGAACGAACCGTAAGAAGTCGATCGGTTGCATGATGTTTTGAGATTACTTTGGTAACAAAACTGTCATTATTATATCAAAGAATTATTCCAACATCAACCTTTTCGGGCAAAATATAGGCAAATTGACAATAGAATTAAGAATTTATTCATATTTGAGTACGATTTGTACAAAAATTGTTCACATTTGGACTGGTTACAGCCTGTAACCTTTTAATTTCTTTGTAGAAAAATGCCAATTAGGGCAATATTTGACAATTCGTTTAGGGAAAAATAATCGCCCTTTTTGATGCGAATTCAGAAAAATAACGTTCATTTTTGATTCTGACACAGAAAAATAATCCGGATTTCTCTGTTAAATGTTTTCCGCCCGTCAAAAGCGCCGGATTCTCCTTGATGGATTATGTTTTTATTTCAAATTGTCATTGCGAAGCCCATTAACCGGGGTCCCCGCAACGCCCCGCGTTGTGGGGAGAGGAGTCGCGGCGGAGAGATATGAGAGTAGTCCGTTCAGGACTGCTCTCAATAAGCGCAGCCCGCGACGACGACGTGGCAATCTCAACAAAAATCAATCGTCATTGCGAAGCCCTTTAGGGCTGTGGCAATCTCAACCGATTTAAAATGGTATAACACCCCTACCGAACAAAGCGAGGATAAAGTGTCCGGTGGACACTTTAGAGCTTGCACAGGGGGAAGATTATACGCGTATATACGCACACGCGCGTAAGATCTGAAAAGCCGAACGCGGTTATTTCTCATAATAACTGACTTTCTACCGTGGGTAGAGCGATCGAATATATGCGTAGAATCCGGATTTTGACCGGTAGACCGACGTCGGATCGGAGATAGAGCAAAAATCCGACTTTGTAGATTGTTTTTTCTTTCTGATTTAAGTAATATTAAATCAGTAATGCTTGCCCGTGCCGCTTATCGGCACGCAAAATATCACTCGGGAGGGTTATCCGTGAGCTTTACTATTCTGACCGACACCTCGGCAAATCTGCCGTCTGCCTATCTCGCCGAGCACGGGATCGGCGTCGTACCGTTTACATATTCAATCAAAGACAAGTCGTATTCCTGCCTCGACACCGAGGGCTTTGACGCAAAAAAGTTCTATAAGGCGATGCGCATGGGTGCGGATATCAAGACCTCACAGATCAACCTGTTCGACTACGTCAAATTCTTTGAGCCGTATCTGGAGCGGGGAGAGGATATCCTGATGATCTGTATGTCGTCCGGTATCAGCGGCGCGTTCCACTGTGCTGAGATGGCTAAGGCAGAGCTGAAAGCAAAATTCCCTGAAAGAAAAATAAAACTGGTCGATACTCTTGCCGCCTCGCTCGGCGAAGGTATCTTCGTCCTCAAAGCCGTGGAGCTGCGCGCACAGGGCTTAAGCCTGTCCGATACCTTCAAGGCGATCCAAAAGGCAAAAAAGCGAATGTATCAGGTGTTCACCGTCGACGATCTGATGTATCTGAAAAAGACCGGCAGGGTCAAGGGCTCGACCGCGATCGTCGGCAATATGCTTCATGTCAAGCCGCTGCTTAAGGGCAACGAAAGAGGCGAGATCGTCAACTTCGCCAAGACCATCGGCAAAAAAAGAGCGATCGAAATGCTGGCGCAAAAGTACAATCAGCTTGTTGAAGCGCCCGACAAACAGGTGGTCGGCATCGCTCACGCCGATTGCGAGGCGGACGCGCTGCTGCTCGAAAGCCTGCTGTGCCAAAAGAAGCCTCCGAAAAAGATCCTGACCGTGATGTATGAGCCGGTGACCGGCTCTCACGTCGGTCCCGGAACCTTAGCGCTGTTCTTCCTCGGCGCCGATGACGTCAGATCGAGATAAGTCTGAACGCACCCGGAGCCGAAACAAGATTTCAATACAATATAATAAAGGAGGGCTGTAACGCCCTCCTTTCTTTGTGAAGAATAAGAAAAAGGTCTTACGCTGATGCGTAAGACCTTTTTCTGGAAAGGAAATCATATATTGATAGAATTTCCTACTATGGTTTCAAATGCGAGGGTACGGTTGCAAATAGACGCCCATGGTTTCAAATTAAGGTGTACGGTTTCAGGGCATTTTTTGCCTGAAACAGCAGTCTATCATTGAGCGAGCAAACTGAAATTTGCAGTTATCTATACTCATTTGGAATTTCGATATGAAGTGTCTCACACAATAACTTCACATCATGTGCATCATTTTCATCAAACTCGTATCCCAGATGGAACATTACTTGACTATATGGTTCAATACAGGAAACCTCTATTTCCTCAATTCTTCCTTTACCCGAAAAAGTTTCTACCGGAAAACAATCCCCATCATAAAGAATTTCACCTTCGTCCGTATATTCAAAACAATGCAAATCAATAATTCTGTTTTTCAAATCTTCCCATACAGTATGGTTCAATGTTGTATATTCCATCTTAATCTCATAAAAGCCATTAGCTTTCATTATTTCTATAAAGTTCTGATAATCGTTCTTTTCTACAAAAATGTCAATATCGTTATGGGCTCTTGACTGATATCCAAGAAGAGCATCTACACCCCAGCCACCATCAAGAAAGACTTTAATCTCCGCATCTATTGCAAATTGAAGAATCTGTTTTACATCTGTTATATTGACCATCTTATCATCTCCACAAATTTTACAATTTGTTCTTCTTTCCCATTGTACCACAGGGACTCAAGCCTTATATGGCGATAAATTGAAGCCTACATTTTAAAGAAAAAAGGTAGTAGACTTTCTATCAAAATCTACTACCTTTTTCTGGCGGAGGACAAGAGATTCGAACTCTCGCGCCGCGTTAGCGACCTACTCCCTTAGCAGGGGAGCCTCTTCACCACTTGAGTAATCCTCCGTATATGTGAAGTAAATATACTATCATTCGATTGGCGGAGAGAAAGGGATTCGAACCCTTGGTCCCTTGCGGGATCACTAGTTTTCAAGACTAGCTCCTTAAACCACTCGGACATCTCTCCAAAGCATACTAAAGTTTATCATACCTACCGCGAAAAGTCAAGGGATTTTTGTCCGGTGGGATAAAGCCGTTAAGAATCTAACAAATTCCTGATATTAATACTTGATTTTGTATTTCATTAATAGTATAATACTATGGGTAGTTTGTCAGCATACGATTTTTTGCTGACAGACCCGCATAAAACAGCCTTTCGTCAAAGGAGGTTACGAGAGCTGTTAGCGCCGGGCCCTCAACAGGGTGACGAGGTTTGGCGGTTATCGAAAGATTCGGCGGATGCCGCCACGGCTGATTCCCGATTTGCTGAAACGAATTTTGTGAAGGTATATTCATATACATATCGGGTAACGGTAAGTCGTCAGAGAGAAATGAAAAAGCAGAATCAACACTGTAACAGAGGTTCTCTCGCTACTGATCAAAATCACTGAATATCTGCGGCTTTAGCCGAAAGGAGACTGTTAATTATGAGAGTTATTATTCAAGACAATTACGATAAAATGTGCAAGTGGGCTGCGAATTATATCGCCGACAAGATCAAAAATCACAAAGAGGATCGTCCCTTTGTACTGGGACTGCCGACCGGATCTTCGCCCATCGGCGTTTACAAAGAGCTTTACACCATGAACCAGAAGGGCGAGCTTTCCTTCGCGAACGTCGTCACCTTCAACATGGATGAATATCTCGGACTGCCTCATGAGCATGACCAGAGCTACTGGTACTTCATGCATGACAACTTCTTTGATCATCTCGTCGACATGAAGCCCGAAAACATCAACATCCTCAACGGCATGACCGACGATCCCGAGGGCGAGTGCGCTCGCTATGAGGAGAAGATCGCTTCCTACGGCGGCATCGACCTCTTCATGGGCGGCATCGGCGTTGACGGCCATATCGCGTTCAACGAGCCGTTCACCAGCCTTGCATCCCGCACAGGCGTTCGCAACCTGACCACCGATACCCGTATCGTCAACTCCCGCTTCTTCGGCAACGATCCCGAGGCAGTTCCCGCACAGGCGCTGTCCGTAGGCGTAGGCACCGTCACCGATTCCAAAGAGGTTCTGATCCTCATCAACGGTCACAACAAGGCGAAGGCTCTCGCCGAGACCGTAGAGGGCTCCGTCAGCCATAAGTGGACCTGCTCCGCGCTGCAGATGCACAACGGCGCGATCATCGCCTGTGATGAGGCGGCTTGCGACGAGCTGACCGTCGGCGCTTACAAATACTTCCTCGATATCGAGAAGAAGGAGAGACTTTAATGTATACCATCAAGGATCTGTATGATCTTGACCATACTCTGGCAAAGGATTATCTTTCACAGTTCACCTATCCTTGGGAGGCCTTAAAGGGCATCAAGGATATGATCATCGCGCTGGGCGAGACGCTCGGCGACGATTATGAGGAGCGTGCGCCTCAGGTTTGGGTTCATAAGACCGCCAAGGTGTTCGATTCCGCTTATCTCGGCGCTCCCTGCATCATCGGCCCCAACACCGAGGTGCGCCAGTGCGCCTTTATCCGCGGTTCGGCGCTGGTCGGCGCTGACTGCGTCGTCGGCAACTCCGCCGAGCTGAAGAACGTCATCCTGTTCGATCACGTTCAGACCCCGCACTACAACTATGTCGGCGATTCCATCCTCGGCTACTTCTCCCATATGGGCGCAGGCTCGATCACCTCTAACGTCAAGAGCGACAAGCAGCTTGTCGTCGTCCATAACGGCGGCTGCAACGCGGTATGCAACCCCGGCACGGTCATCGGCAGACATTCCAACGTCTATCCGACCTCCTGTGTACGCGGCGTGGTGCCGGAGAACTGCATTTATAAAAACAGCGGTGAAATCGTAGAAAAGAGGTAATTCCCATGGGCAAATATTTCGGTACAGACGGCTTTCGCGGTGAAGCCAATAAGGATCTGACTTTTGAACACGCGATCAAGATCGGTCGCTTTTTAGGCTGGTACTACGGCAAGAATCAGGGCAAAAAAGCCAAGGTTCTGATCGGTAAGGACACCCGCCGTTCTTCCTATATGTTTGAGTATGCGCTTTGCACCGGCCTGATGGCAAGCGGCGCAGACGCTTATATCATGCACGTTACGACCACTCCTTCGGTCGCCTACATCACCCGCATCGACGACTTTGACTGCGGCATCATGATCTCCGCTTCTCACAACCCGTTCTATGACAACGGCATCAAGGTGCTCAACGGAAACGGCGAGAAGATGGAGGAGGAGACCCTCTTAAAGGTAGAGGAATATATCGACGGCAAGATCGAGATCCCCTATGCCGAGCGTGCAGAGATCGGCAGAACCGTCGACTATGTCGCGGGTCGCAACCGTTACATCGGCTACCTGATCTCCATGAGCAAGTACAGCTTCAAGGGCGTCAAGGTCGGTCTTGACTGTGCAAACGGCGCGTCATGGCAGATCGCCAGAAGCGTATTTGACGCGCTGGGCGCTAAGACCTATGTCATGAACGACAACCCCGACGGCTACAATATCAACACCGACTGCGGCTCCACCCATATCGAGCATTTACAGAAGTTTGTCGTCGAGAAGGGACTCGACATCGGCTTTGCCTATGACGGCGACGCCGACCGCTGCCTCTGCGTAGATGAAAAGGGCAACGTCGTCACCGGCGACCACATCCTCTATATCTACGGTTTGTATATGAAGGAGCGCGGCAAGCTGCTGAACAACAAGGTCGTTACCACCATCATGTCGAACTTCGGCTTGTACAAGGCGCTCGATAAGGTCGGCATCGAGTATGAAAAGACCAAGGTCGGCGATAAGTATGTTTATGAGAACATGGTGCAGACCGGCAACCGTATCGGCGGCGAGCAGAGCGGTCATATCATCTTCAGCAAGTACGCCACCACCGGCGACGGTATCCTGACCTCTCTCAAGATGATGGAGGTCATGCTCGCGAAGGAGAAGCCCATGAGCGAGCTGGCGGCTCCCTGCGTATTCTATCCGCAGGTGCTCAAGAATGTTCGCGTCAAGTCCAAGCCCGACGCGCAGAACGATCCCGACGTCCAGGCGGCGGTCAAAGAGGTCTCCGAGCTTCTCGGCGACGACGGCCGTATCCTCGTCCGTGAGAGCGGCACCGAGCCGGTCATCCGCGTGATGGTCGAGGCTGGCTCCGATGAGATCTGCGAGAAGTATGTCGATCAGGTCATCGACGTTATCACCAAGAAGGGTCATCTGGCATAATTCTGTATAAG
>CACZAW010000008.1 GCA_902779225.1 uncultured Ruminococcus sp.
CCCTTATGGCTCAGGAGAATGTGCCCGCCACACTTGACGGGTGGGCAGACCGTTTACAGCGGTTCGGAAAGAATATCCCCCAGGAGCAGATATTCATACACACTGACAATACATGTTATTTCCTTGGCGATACCTTATTCTATAAAGCGTACGTGCGCAGAAGCGACGGCATTCCAAGTAAACTTCACGCCGGTCGTTGTGTCAAACTCCGCCTTGAAGCCGCCGGGCGCGGCATAATAGGCGATACTCAGACCGTTCTTCGCGAGCGGGCTGATCGACTTGCCGCTGCGCTCGACACAGCGCACGGTATAGGTATAGGTCTTGCCGGATTTGGCGGTCTTATCGTCAAAGTAGTTGTTGGAGGTCTGACCCAGCAGCTTCCATGTCTTGCCGTTTTTGACATAGACGCGGTAATACTGCGCGCCGGAGACCTTGCACCATGTCAAGCGGGGGCCCTTGACCGCATTGGCGATCGACTTGAGCTTGGGCGCCTTCAGGGTGCGGACAGCGCCGGATTTGATGACCAGATACTCCGCATAGTCGGGGTTGATATAACCGAACTTGGTGCCGGCTTTGACAGCGTGCCATACTCTGTCGGAGTGGCCGTCGCCCATATAGATCGCGATATGGTTCGAGTCGTCCGCTACGGTCTCGTTGACCTCGAACATCCAGATGATATCGCCGGGCTCAGCATAGCCGGACTTCAGCAGATCGCGCTTGGAATTGAAATAACGGCGCGAAAGATTATAGCCGGTATACAGACCGTACCAGCCGCCGTTGCCGTATGAGGGGATCAGGCCGGTTCTGCCGCCGCTCATTTTTGTCGGCATATACAGTGCGTGCCACACAAAGCCCATACAGTTCAGCGCAGGCACGCCGGGCGTATCCAGCGTACCGTTTGCGCCCTCACAGTCGCCGTTCGGGTTTCTGTGGTCGGCGTGCTCGTACGGAGTGGTGTTGTAATAGGTGTCGTTGATATGGGATCTCAGCCAGCCGTAATAGACTGCGCCGTCCATACCCAGCGCCTGTGCAAGCGTTCTGCCCTTGACTTCGTAGGCGGACGCGGATACGGCGCTGACGGATAAAATGATCGAGAGAACCAGAACCGTCGCGAGGATTCGCGCCGCTCTTTTAACAATTCGTACGTTCATAATCAACCTTCTGTCATTTTGATTTCAGATTTTACCTTTTATACTATACTACGATGCTTCCGCATATTGATTCTTGTTCGGAATAATGACCGCACCATATAGAAAAAAAGAAGTGAAAAACACTGAATATTGTGGTACACATAGACAAAAAGCCGCTGTCCCACTTACGGAACAGCGGCTAGCCGTCATTGATTCTGACCGGATGTCAAATGCTTTTGAATGATCCCGTTGATCGTTTCGGCGTCCTTATAAATGATCAGCGTCACAAAATTCTTGTGCCGCTCGACCTTACATTTCTCGATGATCTCCGCCTGCTCGGGATTATAATTTTTGTTTTGCTGCAATTTGGATTGCAGTCGTGTATTCAGCTTTGCTTCGACCTCGTCGGCGGCGGCTTTATCTGCAGCCGTGATCAAAACGATCTCGGTCATTGTCACGCCGGACGAGTCGATCCCGCCCGCAAAATCCGTGACCTGATCGCCGTCGATCCCGTAATAACGGTCGAGGTGAGCGGCGTCCTTCAGCTCTACCATATCGGGCAGCTCGACCGACGACTTGATCTCTGCATAGATATCCGCCATGGAGCTGTCCGCAGCCGGCGGCTCGGTCTGATGTGTGCTGTCCGCCGATTTATTCTCTCCGCACGCACATAGCAGCACGCAGAGCATCAGCAGCACGCACAATAATGTGATTGGTTTTTTCATAGACGACCTCATACATGATTTTTCAGATAATCTACCCACATCGCGCACGCTTCATCGGTAAAGTGGATCCCCATCGCATCGGGGTCGGAGCAATAGACGGGATCCAGCGCGCCGGACGAATCCCGGACGATGCTGTTGATATCCAGATAGGTATAGCCGTTTTCTTCACAGTAGCCCTTCAGCCACTCGTTGAATTTATCGACGTTGGCATTGGTCAGATCCTCATACTCAAACTCCTTGAGCATCGGCGTGACCGACTGCAGATAGATCTTGACGTCGGGCGTATGCGACTTGATCTTATCCACCAGCTTGCGGCAGCCGTCCGCCGCGCCGTCTACGCCGTAAAGTCCGATATCGTTCATGCCCAGCATGAGAAAGACCTTGGAAGAATCGGTTTTTTCCGCACAGTATTCGGTCAGAGCGATCTCGCCGCGGTATTCGGGATGGACGGCATTGGGGTCGTCAAGATCCCACAGCGCGCTGTTATAGCCCAGGCTGCCCGCGCAGTAGAATTCCGCTTCGCCGAGAACGCCTTCGTTATTATCGCAGTAATAGCTGAGCTTCAGCGTGATGCTGTCGCCGACAAACACCGCGTCGTCGAACCATGAAGCGGATACCGGATAGATCATCGCTTCGGTAGCAGCCTCCGTCGATTCGGCGGATTTGGAATCATCGGAACCGCACGCCGCGCACAGTATCAGCATCATCAGACATAAAATGATACAAATCAGCTTTTTCATGGATGTTCCTCGTATATATCGTTTAGTGATGTCGAAAGTTAGGTGTATTATAGCACAAGCGGTCGTAAAATACAATAATCCTAACAGTTTTTTAACAATTATTTTTCGGATATCAAATTATATGAAGCCGGTCGATCCCTTTTCAAATCGTCCGAAACGTGCTATAATGGGACAAAACTATCTTTTCGGAGCCGTATATGCCTGATAAGCTGAACCCTATCGTCGAACCGCTGATACAGTGGTTTGAGCACAACAAAAGAGAACTGCCGTGGCGGCAGGACAAAAGCCCGTACCATGTCTGGATATCGGAAATCATGCTGCAGCAAACACGGATCGAGGCGGTCATCCGCTATTACGAGCGGTTCATGTCTGCCCTGCCCGATATCAAAAGCCTGAGCGAGGTCGACGACGACGCGCTGATGAAGCTGTGGGAGGGTCTCGGCTACTACAGCCGCGCGCGCAATCTCAAAAAAGCCGCCCTGACGATCATGAACGACCATGCGGGGCGATTTCCCGAAGAATATGACGAGATCATCCGTCTGCCGGGGATCGGCGAATATACCGCCGGGGCGATCGCCTCGATCTGCTTTGACAAGCCTGTCACCGCCGTCGACGGCAACGTTTTGCGCGTCGTCACCCGCCTGAAAGCCGATCATGCCGACGGTCTGCTCCCCGAAACTAAAAAGCGGATCGCCTCCGAGCTCAAAGCGATCCTCCCGCCGCAGTCCGGCGCCTTCAACGAAGCGCTGATGGAGCTGGGCGAAACGGTGTGCCTTCCGAACGGCGCGCCCGACTGCGCGCGCTGCCCGATACGGGAATTCTGCGCCGCGTACCGCGACGGACTGACCGATCAGCTCCCTGTGCGTATCAAAAAGCTGAAGCGATCCGTCTGTGAGAAAAGCGTCTTTGTTATCCGCGATCCGTCGGGCAGGCTCGCCATCGAAAAGCGTCCGGATACCGGCTTGCTGTCGGGCTTGTATCAGCTGCCGAATATCGACGGTTATTATTCCGATAAAGAATTATACGGTGCTCTCGGCGAATGGGGTTTATCTGTCAGCTCGCTCGTATACGATAAGGACGCCAAGCACGTTTTTACCCATATCGACTGGATGATGAAAGCGTACGCCGTCACGGTCAGAGAGCCGTGCGGGCGCTTTCTGTGGGTCACGGAGGACGAGTTGAAAACAACCTTCCCCCTCCCCACCGCTTTCCAAAAGCTATTGAAATAATCGCCGCATTTCCCATGCTCCCTCTGACGAGGGAGCTTAGCGTGTTGGAAAAGTATCTCAGTCAAGATCGAAGGGAGCTGTCGCAAAATAAAAAATGTCATTCTGAGGCATAGCCGAAGAATCTGAAAGTGCTGACTTTTCCGTGATATTACACCTATAAGATGTAATAATTTGGATAAATTGCACTGTAAGATCCTTCGCTTTGCTCAGGATGACAAGGATTAGGGGCTGTCGCAATAAGTGCACAGCTCCAGTAAAAACGGACAATAGAAAAAAGGGACCTCCTATGGTAGAATGAAAGAAGCTACCATAGGAGGTTTTGTTATGGCAAAAGTATACACACATATATGTCAACACGAAAAAGAAATACTTGAAATGAAGAAAGAAGGATTTAACTATAAGGAAATAGGAGAACGATTAGGCGGATATACAAGAAAACAAGTCAAAAAGTTCGTAGAGCGGTATAACAAGAAGAAAAGAGAGCTTGCAAAAGGAAAGCCGGTAAGAAGGAGAGGTAGACCAAGCAAACATGAAGGAGAACTGCCGCCATCCATACAAAAACTGGATAAACTATCACAGATGCGGTACGTGATGGCAAGCAAGGACAGATATATCAAGCGATTGGAAATGGAGTTAGAGTTGATGCGGGATTTTCTCTTGCTCACAGAAAGGAAGTGAGACCAAAGGTAAAATATTTAGTAATCTACAGACACAGAGATAAGTATTCAATCAGCGAAATGTGCAAGTATTTTAATGTATCCAGAAGTGGCTATTATGGCTTTGTTAAGAAAATGGGAGTCCCGGATCGGGATCTGCCGCTTGCTGAGTTAGTCAAAGAGTGTCAGGAAGAATGTAAACAAACATACGGATACAGGCGCGTGAGTATTTGGCTGGACAATAGGAATCATCATCATAATCCCAAAACTGTACTCAGAATTATGCAAAAGTACAATCTTCTTTCGGTTGTCAGAAGAAAGCGATACCAACACTACAGTTCACTTCTCCACAAATATCCAAATCTGCTAAACAGAGAATTTCACGCCGACAGACCTAATCAGAAATGGGTAACGGATATTTCGTACATTTCAACTAAGCAAGGTTTTCTGTATCTTTCTGTTATTCGTGATCTATATGACAACAGTATTGTTGCTTACAAAACAGCAACGAAACAAACGGTAAATCTTGTATTAAATACAATCCGTGCTGCCAAACGAAAAGAAAAAGTCACTGCAGAGCTGCAACTCCACAGTGACCAAGGGTTTCAGTATACTTCCCAAGCGTACTTTAACCTAACTCAATCTTACGGCATAACGCCATCAATGTCAAGACGTGGTAACCCATATGACAATGCTTTAGCCGAAAATTTCTTTTCTATTCTCAAAACAGAGTGTATTCATAGAGTTAAACTCAATTCATTTGATGAAGCAAGAAAAGCAATCGATGAATATATCTACTTTTATAACAACCAGCGGATACAACTAAAAACAAAACTGACGCCGATTGAATACCGACGTCAGTATGATGTTTAATTTCAATTATCTACCTGTGGTAGCCCTTTTTTGTGCTGTCTGTACAAATTGGTGCAGTGCACATAATGGCGACAGCCCCTTCTTTTTATTTTGCTGCGAGCAGCGCCTCGATATCCTCGCGCGCGGCGATCGCACCGATATTTTTGAGATATTGCTCAAAGGAGAGATCCCCGCCCTCCTCAAAATACCGCTCCACATCCTCGGCGGAAAAGCCGTCCTTCAGCGGATGGTAATAGGCGTCGAGCATCGCGTCCAGCTTTTTGCGGTAAGCGTCGTCCGCGTCAGCGGGCAGCGTCGGCTCGATAGGCTCTCTTTTTCTGAAATACGAGGTCATGGAGGAGCTGAGATTTTTTGCGGCGGGGATCTCCTTGGGAGCATTGTTTGAATATTCTGTAAAAGAATAATAAACACCCTCATGCTCTTTCTGCTCCGATTCGCTCTTGACACTCCATCCCGGTTCCCTGTCGAGGTTCGGGATAAAGGTATCCGCCGCGCCGTCAAAACGCATCTTGGTGATATGCGCGCCGCTGCAGTACGGCATCAGCTGGCGATACATCGAGCCGCCGCCGACGTCAAAAACATCGTCGGGCGCAAAGCAGCCGATCAGCCGGATCAGCTGTTCCATGCTGCCGCTGACCACCGCTCCGGGGATCCGCAGCCCCTCGATATCCGCCAAAACCAGATTCAGCCTGCCGGGAGCGGGCTTGCTGCCGGGCAGCGAGAGCAGGGTCGTATACCCCATCACGACGACCTTGCCGCGGGTCGTCGCGCGGTAATACAGCATATCGTCGGGAATGGATAACAGCAGATCGCCGTTTTTACCGATCCCCCATTTTTCATCGACCGCTACAATCAGTTTCATAATAAGCTCCTAATCATCATTTCCTCGCGTTGACACGGAAAATCAGATCGCTACCGGTATCTTTTCGTTGAACTCGTGATACTTGTAGTCGATCAGCTTGAAGTCGTCTACCGTGAAGTCGTAGAAGTTCTTGATCTCGGGATTGACCCACAGCTTAGGCGCGTCATACGGCTCCAGCTCGATGATGCGCTTGACCGCGTCGATATGCCTGTCGTAGATATGCGCGTCGGCGATCACATGGACCAGCTCGCCGACCTCAAAGCCCGATACCTGCGCAAACATATGCAGCAGGATCGCGTACTGGCAGACGTTCCAGTTGTTCGCGACCAGCATATCCTGTGACCGCTGGTTGAGGATCATGTTCAGCTTGTTGCCGGTCACATTCAGCGTCACGCTGTAGGCGCAGGGATAAAGCCCCATCTCGCTGAGATCGTGGTGGTTGAAGATATTGGACATGATGCGGCGGGAGGTCGGATTGTGCTTGAGATCATACAGCATCCTGTCGACCTGATCAAATTCGCCCTCGGCATATTTGTGCTTGACGCCCAGCTGATACCCGTACGCCTTGCCGATGGTGCCGTTTTCATCCGCCCAGCTGTCCCAGATATGGCTTTTCAGCTCATGGGTATCGTTGGACTTCTTAGACCAGATCCAAAGCAGCTCGTCGATGCTGCTCTTGAAGAACACCTTTCTGAGCGTCATGATCGGGAATTCCTTGGAGAGATCATAGCGGTTGACCACGCCGAACCTTTTGACGGTATGGGCGGGCGCGCCGTCCTCCCAATGCGGACGAACAGCAAAATTTTCGTCGGAAAAGCCGTTCTCGATGATCTCTTTACAATTCGCCTTAAATACTAAATCTGCGTAGCTCATGGCATAACCACCCTATATCTTGATATGATTACCTCTATTATACCGAATCTGTCACGAATGTCAATATCGAAAAAGCCCTGCCTTTCGACAGGGCTGATATTCTGTTTAAACCGGCTCAAAGAAGGTATCCGGATAATGCGGGTTGAATAATTCGTTTGCCCACATCAGCGTAACAAGCGGCTCGGTATCGGAGAGGTTGATGATGTTATGCGCCCAGCCGGGGATCATATGTACCACCTCGATCTTATCGCCGCTGACCTCAAAGCAGACCTTTTCATCGGTGTAGATATTGCGCTCTTCGATGCGCGCGCGACCGCTGACAACGATGAAAAGCTCCCATTTTGAATTGTGCCAGTGCTGACCCTTGGTGATACCGGGGTTCGAGATATTCACACTGAACTGACCGTGCTCCATGGTTTTCAGCACCGTGGTGAACGAACCTCTGACATCGCAGTTCATCAGCGGCGTATACTTGAATTTTGACGCGGGCAGATAGCTCAGATACAGGCTGTACAGCTTTTTCGCGAAGCTGCCGTTAGGGATCGCCGGCATGATCAGGGTCGAGCTCTGCTCCTTAAAGGTCTGCAGCAGGTTGACGATCTCGCCCAGCGTCACCTTATACGTCAGCGGAACATAGCAGTATCTGCCGTTTTGATTCTCCACGGGAATTAAACCGTCGTAATCACAATGCTTTTCCTTACCCTCGAGCAGGTCGTACATCGCCTCGATCAGGTCGTCGATATACAGCAGCTCGACCTCCGCGTTCATATCGTTCACCGTAAAGGGCAGATCGTTCGCGACGGCGTGACAGAAGGTTGACACAGCGCTGTTGTAGTTCGGGCGGCTGTGACCCATGAGGTTCGGGAAGCGATAGACCGCCACCTTGACGCCGTTATCCTCGCCGTATTTGAAAAATAGTTCTTCGCCGGCGAGCTTCGACTTGCCGTAATCCGACTCGCCGTACCGCCCGATCAGGGTAGCCTGAATGGATGACGACAGCATTACGGGAGCTTTATTATCGTACTTTTTCAAGGTGTCGAGCAGTTTTGAGCCAAAGTCACAATTGCCCTGCATAAACTCTGCGTTATCCTTGGGGCGGTTCACACCCGCAAGGTTAAAGACAAAATCAGCCTTGCTGCAAAACTCACTTAATTCTTCAAAAGAATTATCTACATCATATTCATAGATTTCATCAACTTTGATCATCGGGCGTGTACGGTTCTTATGATCGCGGATATTCTTCAGATTCGCGACCAGCGCACGACCGACCATCCCGTTTGATCCTGTGACCAGTATATTCATATTTTTATCTCCAAATGATTAAAAATTGCCGTAGATAAATGGGCTGTTTCCGGTATAAGCCATGCCGACTGTCAAACCGATAAGAACGATAAAGGCGACGATCCCCCAGAATCTTTTCAGATCCATGATCGGATAAAAGCCGGTGATAAAACTCGTGTTCTGTCCGGATTTTTTCGACTTTGCGCCCTTTTTGGATTTTATCAGAGCCCACACCACTGCGCCGATCAGCACCGCGATCGCAACAAACGTCCATATATACGGCTGCTCTACGCCGCCCTCAAAGCTGAATATCCTTTGGATGACGGCTGTTGCGTGTGAAAAGGAATCCGCTCTGAAGAATATCCAACAAAAGGTAGTGAATAAAAAGGTAAGAAAGATCGAGATGCAGTTGGCAAACCATGAATGGGCGTTTTCTTTGCTTTTGGTAATCGCCATCCAGATTTTATGGACGACAAGAGCGATACCGTGAAGCAAGCCCCAGATCAAAAAGGTCCAATCGGCGCCGTGCCACAGTCCGCCGACAGCCATCGTAACGATCAGATTGATATAGGCTCTGACTTTCCCCTTCCTGTTGCCGCCGAGCGGGATATAGACATAATCCCGCAGCCATGAGGAAAGCGTGATGTGCCATCTTTTCCACAGCTCGGTCACGTTATGGGCGACATACGGAAGATTAAAGTTTCTCGGCAGGTCGAAGCCGAGGATCTTTGCGACGCCGACAGCCATATCGGAATAACCGGAAAAATCAAAGTAGATCTGCAGTGAATAGGATATCACCGCCAATAATACCGTCGCGCTTGAGAAAACATTCGGGGTCGCATATACCTGATCGACAAATACCGATAAGCGGTCAGCCAATACGATCTTTTTGAATAAGCCGAATACAAAAATCTGTATGCCCTCGGAAAAGTTCTCAACGCCGATATTCCTGCGCTTTTCGGACTGAGAAAAGAAGTCAGCGCTCCTTTGTATCGGACCGGAAGTCAGCTTCGGGAAAAAGGACAGATACAGAGCAACATCAAACAGATTTTTGGATTTTATTTTTTCACGTTTTACATCTATCAGGTAGCTGATCGCGCTGAAGGTATAAAAGGATATGCCGACAGGCAGAATGATATTCAGCGCTGTGAAATCTGCTCCGAACAGCTTTGTAAAGGATTCCGCAAAAAAGTTGAAATACTTAAAAAACGCCAGAATCAGAACAGCAAATATCACGCCGACGACAATCGCCCTGCGGCTTCTTGCACAAAGCCAAGTGATAACCGTCAAAGCCGCCAACACCAATGCAAACCGATAATCTACATAGGCAAGAAAAGCATAGCTCGCCGCCAAAAGAACGATATTTGATACAAGGATACAGGTATGATCCTTCTTGACAGCCTTTCCGATGATATACAAGCAGAGATAAACTGCCGCCGCCAATCCGAAGAAGGCAAAACTAATCATTTGCATGGTTTGCCTCCTCGTATTCGGTAATATAGCGGTATACTTCATCCGCCATCGCCTGATGGCCGTATCGATTCAGATGGCCTGCTCCTATTTTTCCCGTGATAAAGCCATGGGGCACTTGGCGGGATTCCCGATACATGGCGTCAAAGCTCTCTGTCAGATCAATAAATGAGACGTCATTCTGAGCGGCGGCTTTTGAAAACAAACCGATATCCCCGGTCGTTTCAAATGTGACCGTCCCGTCGGGATAGAAGGTCTCGGTTGGATGATAGACGATGATGATCTTTGTGCCGTATTCCTTTTGTAATTCGTTCAAATAGTGAAACACCTCAGAATAATCCGACGGCGAACCGGCGGCGCTGTCAGCGGCTGCCGCTGTATCGTCGGACGCCTTTGCGTCTGAGGGATGACCTTTTTCTGTCTTGAAGCGATCGAGAAATCCGTTGTTCAACTGATAATAGATCAGTCTGACAAAGGGGATCCGCTGAACCGTTCGGATCAAAGCGTTGTTTTTCACAGAACCGTTATTTGATTTTTCTTTTGCCGTGATATACGCAGCGTTCTCATGCGTGATCGTCGTGCCGGCGGTTTCGATGACCACATATTTGGGGTGCATCGATTCGATACCGAGCGTATCGGGCAGATAATGACACACCTTCTCAAAGGGATGTGCGGACATCCCCATATTATAAACAGTATACTTATCCGAAAAATCACGACCGAGACAGTATGCCATGTTCTGATCCTGATTCACTTCGAACGCCATCATATGAGAGGAGCCCAGCACCAGGATATCGGGCGATTGGATCGCTTTAGCATTGTTGAAGCCGTTTGCATCCACCTTGCCGAAGGAGATCCCCTCTGTCATCCTTAACCAAATGGAATTTGATTCATATACATAATCCGTATTATGATTCGGATTATCATCCCTCATGGGCAGCGTATAGTAAACAAATGAAATAACAGACAGGATAAGAAGCGCGACCAACGCGGCAGAAATCCATTTGATCACATTTCCGATAACCTTTTTCATTCATTTCTCCTAATCGTTAACAGATTACCGCGGCAAAAGTAATCGCAGTCTTTTTCTCTTCTCAGCTTTTTTGTTTAGCAAACAGCTTATTCTTTTGCTTGAGCAGCCATCGCACCGGTATCATCACCGCCGCCGAGACGGCTAAGCATATTGCCAAGCCCCATATCAGTACCAATATCGGATTTCTCGGGAAGAACAGCAGGATCTGGGTATACTCTTTGCAAGTGTTGAAAAAAATGCAGTGGAGAAACCACATCCCCATCGAGTATTTTCCGATAATCGACAGCGGAGCAAGCAGCTTCTTATGCTTAACGGCATTGATGATATTCAGCAGACCGTATATAAACAACGGCGCCAGTAAAAAGTCCAGACTGAAGTTGAACGTAAAAATCGATACATTGAAGCTGATATTATATAAATACTTCCGTCCCACAAAAGTGATCAGCATCAATATGATATATATCAATACGCGAAGCCATTTATACTTGATATGCCGTTTGAACAAAACGTCAAAGCACCGTTCAAACAATTCATATCGGGCGAAAATATACCCGCTTGCGATACACGGAAACCATCTCAAGAAATTGAACACAAGTTTTTCGATGTCGGCGTTCGGAATGTGGACATACCCTGTCATTGCGGCAGTCACGCCGATCGGCAGGGCGACGCCTGCAAGCGCGGCGATGATGATGTGCTTTTTCGCCGCCATATGAAACAGCGGAAGCAAAAGCAAAGACAGGATATAAAAGTCGATATACCAGCAAAAGGTCATTGTGGGGTTAATGATACCGAAGGCTTCCAGCACAAAATTCTTCACGGAAGCATCCCAGCACCCGAGCGCAGCGGCGGGTATCAGCAGCAATAGAAAAAAGACAAAATACGACGTCCAGACATCCGTACTTTTTCTGAGCGAATATCTCAGGCGTTTTTCGGAGAACACATAGAAATAGCCGGTCAGAAACGCAAAAATCGCCACACAGATCTTGAAAGGTTCCTTGAACATCACGGCGAAGCCTTCGAGATAAGGATAAGCGATCCCGTCAACATAATAGCTCGGAATCGTAAAAAAATGATGGACAAACATAAACACTAAAGCGACGCCTTTAATGATACCGGTTGCATCTCTTTCGAGATACGGCGCGCCGACATTTTTTATTGTTGTGTTATTCTTTACGCTCATGCCGTTCATCCTCAATCATGATAACGCTTTCACCGAACCGACTTGTTCACTGCGTCGGATTATGTGTCTTTTCTCCAGACCATCTTATTGACCACGCCGGTGTAGGACTGGATGATCTTGACGACTTTATCGCTGACGTTCTCGTCCGTATAATCGGGGACGGGAATACCGAGGTCGCCGTTCTTCGTCATCTCAACGGCGAGATCGACCGCCTGCAGCAGATTCTTTTCATCAATGCCCGCGAGGACAAAGCACGCCTTGTCCAGCGCCTCCGGACGCTCGGTCGAGGTGCGGATGCAGACAGCGGAGATCGGCTTGCCGATAGAGGTAAAGAAAGAGCTTTCCTCCGGCAGGGTGCCGCTGTCGGATACGACGCAGAAGGCGTTCATCTGCAGGCAGTTATAGTCATGAAAGCCCAGGGGCTCATGCTGAATAACGCGCCGATCCAAAACAAAGCCGCTCGTCTCTAATCTTTTTCGCGAGCGCGGATGGCAGGAGTAGAGGATCGGCATATCGTACTTTTCTGCCATTTTATTGATCGCCGTAAACAGGCTGTTAAAATTCTTTTCGGTATCGATATTCTCCTCGCGGTGAGCGGAGAGCAGAATATACTTGCCCTTCTCCAGCCCGAGCCGCGCATGGATATCGCTCGCTTCGATCTGCTCAAGGTTGTTGTGCAGCACCTCCGCCATCGGCGAGCCGGTCACATAGGTGCGCTCTTTCGGCAGACCGCAATCCGCAAGATATCTTCTGGCGTGTTCGGAATATGCGAGGTTGACGTCGGAAATGATATCGACGATACGGCGGTTGGTCTCCTCCGGCAGGCACTCATCCTTACAGCGGTTGCCCGCCTCCATATGGAAGATCGGGATATGCAGACGCTTTGCGCCGATGACGCTCAGGCAGGAGTTGGTATCGCCTAAAACTAAAACCGCATCGGGTTGGATCGCAGCCATCAGCTGATAGCTCTTTGCGATGATATTGCCCATCGTCTCGCCGAGATCGGCGCCGACGGCGTCCATATAGACGTCGGGATCCTGCAAGGACAGATCCTTGAAGAATACGCCGTTCAGGTTATAGTCATAATTCTGACCCGTATGCGCGAGGATGGTATCAAAGTACTGACGCGCCTTATTGATGACCGCCGCAAGACGGATGATCTCCGGGCGGGTGCCGACGATGATCAACAGCTTCAGCTTGCCGTTATCTTTCCATTTTGCGCTAGAATAATCGCTCATCGCTTACCTCAACGCTTCTTTTACATAATCGGTGGTCAGGATCTTTTCGACCGTGCCGTCGACGTCCAGCAGCTTGGTGTTATGGCTGGTATAGGACTCCTCGGCCTCGGTAGCGACCTGTCCCTTGACGACGAACTTGTCATAGTTCAGATCACGGCTGTCTGCCGCTACGCGGAAGTAATCGCCCATATCCTCGGCGCGGAGCCTTTCCTCTCTGGTCATCAGGGTCTCGTACAGCTTTTCGCCGTGGCGCGTACCGATGATCTGTGTGCCGGTATCGCCGAACAGCTTCTGCACCGCCTGAGCCAGTACGCCGATGGTCGAAGCGTCCGCCTTCTGGATGAAGAGATCGCCGGGGTTCGCGTGCTCAAACGCGAACTGCACCAGCTCGACCGCCTCGTCAAGATTCATGAGGAAGCGCGTCATCTCGGGATTGGTGATGGTGATCGGGTTGCCCGCCTTGATCTGGTCGATGAACAGCGGGATGACCGAGCCGCGGCTGCACATCACGTTGCCGTAGCGTGTGCAGCTGATGACGGTGCCGCCTCTCTCAGCCGCTACGCGCGCGTTCGCAAAGATAACGTGCTCCATCATCGCTTTACTGATACCCATCGCGTTGATCGGGTATGCCGCCTTATCGGTGGACAGGCACACGACGCGCTTGACGTTGCAGTCGATCGCCGCGTGCAGCATATTATCGGTGCCCTCGACGTTGGTGCGGACGGCTTCCATCGGGAAGAACTCGCAGGACGGCACCTGCTTTAATGCCGCCGCGTGGAAAACATAGTCAACGCCCCACATCGCGTCCTTGATGGACTGTGCGTTGCGGACGTCGCCGATAAAGAACTTGACCTTTTTCGCAAATTCCGGCATACGCGCCTGCAGATCATGGCGCATATCGTCCTGCTTCTTCTCATCGCGGGAGAAGATACGGATCTCGCCGATATCGCTGGTCAAAAAATGCTTTAGGACGGTGTTGCCGAACGAGCCGGTTCCGCCTGTGATCATCAATGTTGCACCGTTATATACACTCAAATTAGTCCGCCTTTCCGAATCGTCCTGCGATCGAGGCGCAAAACGATCCTTTCAGATAATGATACTTAACCTTATACAGTATAATACTTTCCTCCCCCCTTGTCAATTCTTTTCGACCGCTCAGAAAGCGACAAAAAGCGCCGCGACCGAAGTCGCAGCGCATTTGCTGTTCAGCAATCATTTTCGCTTTTGATGACATTCATCCGGTCAGGCGTCCGCCCCGTTCTGCGGCTCAACAGGTGCGTTTTCCAAAGCATTGATCTCTACGAAATTATCCAAGCCGGTCTCACCGATGAACACCTTTTCGCCCTATGCAGCAAAGCAAGAAACAGAGCGGCAAATAAAAATTGCGCATAAGCCAAAAAAATTGTGCAAAAGTCTAAAGTTGGGGTAGATATTTTCGTTATACTATGTTATAATTTACATAAATACATAAAAATTAAATATTTTTGTGTCGGTG
The DNA here is from genome assembly GCA_902779225.1 of uncultured Ruminococcus sp. Classification (GTDB taxonomy): domain Bacteria; phylum Bacillota; class Clostridia; order Oscillospirales; family Acutalibacteraceae; genus Ruminococcoides. The sequence continues at coordinate 14,786 of CACZAW010000008.1, forward strand.
AACGGAAAAATTCAGAGAAAAGGAGGTTATATGATGGATGGCAAACAGTTTCGATTGACCGAAGATGTCATGCCGGTGATCGAAGAGATCGGACGGCATATGTCACGCGGATTTTTTATCTACAAAGCGCACGAGCCATGGGGTTATGTTTACGCGAATCAGGCGGCGATAGAGGTTTTTGACTGCCGTGATCGGGAAGAATTCAAAAAGACGACCGACTGCAATTTTAAGAATATTATTCATCCCGACGAATATACCGCTGTGTATGCTTCGATGGCGGAACAGATCGCAAAAAGCGACGACAATCAGTACAATGTCGAATATCGGATCATCAGGAGCGACGGCGAAGAGCGTTGGGTGGAGGAATGCGGCCATTATACCGAGACCGAGGAATACGGCGGGGTCTACTATGCCTTTGTATCGGATATCACCGAGCAGCACGAGCTGGCGCGATCCGACGCGGCGTTGCGGCAAGAGGTCATCAAAGCCCTGTGCAAGCCGTATCATACCGTGTGGGTGATCGACGACGTCGAAAAAGAGACCTTCAAACTGTATCTCGGCGATATAGCGGGCAAAACGCTCCACTCCGCGGCGAACAGACAGACGTTCGGACTGACCTATACGATCGCGAAGGAGAAGTATGTCGATCTGGTTGTTGCACAGCAGGACGCCGAACGTGTACGTCGGGAGCTGGATCTGAAGCATATTATCGATCAGCTGGAAACGCGCCCGATGTATAACGTCGTCTATCTCCGTGAGATGGGAGACGGCACACAGCATTATTTCCGCATCGAGTTCGTCAAACTGAATATGCCCGACGGCAGGATGGGCGTCGTCTGCGGCTTCAAAGACGTCGACGAAGAGGTGTGCGAGAGTCTGGCGCTGGAGAATGCGCTCCGTGAGGCAGAGAGAGCAAAGGAGGATAACCGCAAGCTGATCGAGGAGATACAGACTGCGGCTAACTTTGCGGAGCTGATGGGCTCGGCGGCTTCGCTGTTGTCCAGTATGCCCGCGATGAGCTTTTCAAAGGACGCCGAAACCGGCAAGTACATCGCCTGCAACCAGTCCTTTGCCGAGTACGCCCACAAGGCGTCCCCCGAAGAAGTCGTCGGTCTGACGGATTATGATCTCTTTGACGCCGAGACCGCAGAACGCTTTGAACAGGATGACCGCAAGGCGCTGAGCATGGATAAGCCCTATATTATCCTGGTGGAAGTCCCCGGCGCCGAGGGCAAAGGGGTCCGCAATCTGCAAACGACAAAGAGCAAGTTTATGGCTACGAACGGTCGGCTGTGTCTGCTGGGAATGTGCGTCGACGTAACGCAGATGATGCACCTCAAGGATGCTGAGACCAAGCAGCAAGAGCTTGAGAATCGTCTTGTTTTACAGCAAAAGCTGCTCGAAAAGGAGCTGGTGCGCGATCAGCAGGATAAGATGATCACCGCGCTTGCGTCGGATTATCGCAGTGTGTATCAAGTCAATCTGGACACGAACGTCGCAATCTGTTTTCGCGGCGATCTGGATGACAAAGATAAGCTGCCCGACGGCACGGCGTTTCCGTTCTATGAAAGATTCCTGTATTATGCCGAAAACTTCGTCACCGAAGAATACCGCGCGGATTTCATTGATTTTATCAATCCCGACAATATCAGGAAACGGCTGCAGGATGAGCCGATCATCGCCTATCGCTATCTGGTCAAGAGAGCCGGCAAAGAGTATTATGAGATGATCCGCATGGCGGATGTTCGCCACATGGAGGATCGGGATGACCGTACCGTCCACGCGATCGGTCTCGGACTTGCCGTCATCGACGCAGAAATGCGCAATTCGCTGGCGCGCAGCAACGCGCTCAGCGTCGCGCTGGAATCGGCAAAAGAGGCAAATAAAGCCAAGACCGCCTTCCTCTCCAATATGAGCCATGAGATCCGCACCCCCATGAACGCGATCATCGGACTGAACAGTCTTGCGCTGCACGACGAATCGCTTTCCGACCAGACGCGCGAGTATCTGATCAAAACCGGCGAGAGCGCGCGTCATCTGCTGGGGCTGATCAACGATATCCTCGATATGAGCCGTATCGAATCCGGCAGAATGATCCTGCGGCGGGAGGATTTCTCGCTCCGCGGAATGCTGGAGCAGATCAACACGATGGTCATGGCGCAGTGCAGCGAAAAAGGACTGAAATACGAGTGCAAAGTCATCGGCGGTGTGAGCGATTATTATATCGGCGACGATATGAAGCTCAAGCAGATCCTGATCAACACCCTGAGCAACGCGATCAAATTTACGGAGGCGCCCGGTAACGTAACGCTCACGGTCGAGCGCACGGCTGTCTACGAAGGCCAGTCGACGCTGAGATTCTCCGTCAAGGACACCGGCATCGGCATGGATCCCGAGTTTTTGCCGAAGGTATTCGACACCTTTACACAGGAGGACAGCAGCCGCAACAACAAGTACGGCAGTACCGGCCTGGGGATGGCGATCACCAAAAACATCGTCGAGCTGATGAACGGCACGATCACGGTCAGCTCGGAAAAGGGCGTCGGTACCGAATTTACCATTGTCGTCACGCTGAGGAACAGCAATCACGAGGGATCGTCAAGCAGCTATTTCAACACCTCCGATCTGCGGGTATTGATTGTGGATGATGAAGAGATCGCCGCCGAGCACGCCCGAATCGTACTGGATGAAGTCGGTATCAAGGCGGATACCTGTTTCAGCGGAAAAGAAGCGCTGCATATGCTCAAGATGCAGTACACCAAGCATGAACCGTACAACCTTGTGCTGGTTGACTGGAAAATGCCGGGAATGGACGGTGTAGAGCTTGCAAAAAAGATCCGCGAGCGTTATGATAAAGAAACGACCGTCATCATCCTGACCTCCTTCGACTGGGATGATATCATGGATGAGGCGCTGCACTGCGGCGTCGACAGCTTTTTGGCTAAGCCGCTGTTCGCGTCTAACGTCATCGACGAGTTTGAGCGCGTCGCCCGGAATAACCGGATGTTGCTCTATCAAGAGAAAAAGCGCGCCGATCTGAAAGGCAGACACATCCTGCTGGCGGAAGATGTACTCATCAACGCCGAGATCATCAAGGAGCTGCTCACGATTCGCGGCTGCGTGATCGAACACGCCGAGAACGGTAAGCAGGCGGTCAATATGTTCAAAATGAGCGAAAAAGACTACTACGACGCGATTTTGATGGATATCCGTATGCCTGAGCTGGACGGCTTGGCAGCGACCGCGGCGATCCGCCTGCTGGATCATCCCAATGCGAAATCGGTCCCGATCATCGCGATGACGGCTAACGCCTTTGACGAGGACGTCCAGCGCTCGCTGCAGGTCGGCATGAACGCCCACCTGTCAAAGCCCGTCGAGCCGGAACGCCTGTATGTGACGCTCGAGGAACTGATCTGGGAGGCGGAGCATGAGCACGAAACGGATGAAGATTGATCCATCGGCAGATGAATAAACATACACACAAAACGAGCAACACCACAACGGCGTTGCTCGTTTTGTTTTATATCAGGATATTCACAGTGACTTACTTGCGCTTTCCTATCTGATACATTTTCGTCTTTACGTTGATCTTCCCTATCAAACAAAAAGCGCTCTGACCGAGGTCAGAGCGCTTGTGGTTGTTTAATTGGTATACCTTTTTACCTGCAACGATTACTTGTTGCTGATCGCAGCCTGCGCAGCAGCGAGGCGGGCGATCGGAACGCGGAACGGTGAGCAGGATACATAGTTCAGACCGATCTTATGGCAGAACTCAACGGAGGTCGGATCGCCGCCGTGCTCGCCGCAGATACCGATATGGAGGTTCGGATTGACGGGCTTGCCGAGCTTGATCGCGGTTTCCATCAGTTTGCCGACGCCTGTCTGGTCGAGCTTAGCGAACGGATCGTTCTCAAAGATCTTAGCATCATAGTAAGCATCGAGGAACTTGCCTGCGTCGTCACGGCTGAAGCCGAAGGTCATCTGAGTCAGGTCGTTGGTGCCGAAGCAGAAAAAGTCAGCGGCGGTCGCGATCTCGTCAGCAGTCAGAGCAGCTCTCGGGATCTCGATCATGGTACCTACCTC
>CACZAW010000009.1 GCA_902779225.1 uncultured Ruminococcus sp.
ACGAGAACACGCGCCTCTTCCCCGACTTTGCGTCGCGGATGTATTTTATGATGCAAGAGGACGAATAAAGAGAAAAAACCTCCTGTGATTCGCTCACAGGAGGTTGATTTTTTCATAATCAGATATCAGAAGCCGGTTGCAAAATACCAGTCGCCGTCAACCTTGAGGGCGTAGAACATACTTGCCCAGTAATCCTTGCCGGCGTCTTCTTCCTCTCCCTCGTGGGGACGGGAGATCTCAAGAACGACGGTCTTGAGTTCCTGGATCTTATCGGTATCGTGATAGCCGGCGGTCTCCAGCTGTTCGATGATGTTTTTCTTTGCATCGGCTGAGAAGTCAGCTACCTTCAACACCTTGACCTCGAGATCCTCTGCACCGGTATCGGTTGCATACTGCTTCGCCATCTCGACCTGCTCGTCAAGATTATCGTTCTTGTACATAACAGCGTAATCATGAGAGAAATACTTCTCAAAATCGCTGTCCTTATACGCGTTGATATAATCGGAAACTGCGTTCTGAGGGCCGGTAAACTGAGGGATCAGCAGAACGATGGCGACGATAACGGCAGCGATCAGAGCCGCGATACCGAGACCGACACCGATACCGAGACCGAGATACTTGTTTTTCTTTTCCTTTTCGGGCTGATCCTGAAGCGGAACAGCGACCTTGAGCTCACTCTCTGCGCCCTGAACAGGCTCAGCGACAGCTTCTTCGGATGATTCGGCTTCGTCGGAAGCCTCGCCTTCTGTATCGGCGGATTCTTCCGCTGCTTCCTCGACAGTATCCTCGACAGCTTCTTCGACGGTTTCTTCGGCTGCTTGCTCAGCAGGAGCTGCGTCGGCTTCTTCTGCCGGAGCGTCCTCTACGAGGGTCGTCTTGGGCTCGGTTTCTTCATCGATCACCTGACCGCAGGCGTCGCATACGCGTACGTCGTCGTCAAGTTCTTTTCCGCATTTGGGACAAATGATAGACATAGAATAACCTCTTTCTTTATTATATTATAAGTATCCTTTTTAACACCCACAGCTTATATCATAACCAAATCGGCTCAAAATGTCAATATCAGGATGGAAATAGAAACAAACCGTTAATAAACTTCCCCGGTGCAAGCACTAAAGTGTCCACCGGACACTTTACCCTCGCTTCGTTCGGGCGGGGTATTGTACCCTTTTTAATCGGTTGAGATTGCCACAGCCCTAAAGGGCTTCGCAATGACAATTTAGAGCAAAAAGGGGCTGTCGCATGACAGCCCCGGAAATTATGTATCAAGATACTTTTTGATCTCGCGCATGGTAAAATAATTCTCGCCGATCTCCTGCGGCGGGGAATCGTCGTCGAGCATTTCGACACAGTATTTGACATACGCGTCATAATAAGGAATGGTCTTATCCCATTCTTCCTTTTGCTCTTCGGTCAGCTTTGTCGGTGTGATCCCGTAGTGAGTCTGCAAATACTTTCCGAGATATCTGGTAAACTTCTGCTGCCCGTTGATATTCATATGCTCGATATTGTAGAAATCCTTTTCCGGATCGAGATTGATCTCGGGATCGTCAGGCTCAAAGCTCACAAAGCGAAAGCCGTTGTCGCGGATGATCGAGGCGATGGTATTGCCGCGCTGATAACGCGTCAGATTTCGCTCTGTCGTGACATGGGGGAATCGGACAAAAAGGATCCTGTCCTTGCTGACGCCCTCACTCTTCAGATACTTCAGGAATTCCAGCAGCGCCTCATGGCTCTTTTTGAACAGCGGTCGCTTGAGCTTCATAGAGCGGTCGGTCGAGGGGATCACCTTCTCCGACATATCATAATATGTGCTGTAGGTCTTGATACCCTTGAGCATATTATAGCCCCTGAGCTTATCCTGTATCATGGAGATCGACCAACCGATGGAATTTCCCATATTATCCCAACCGCCGTGATACTTGATCAGCGGCATATAATACTCGATCCTCTTATCGGGCTCGATCTCGGTCTCGATCATTTCCGACTTGCTTTTACTCATGGGGATATTATCGATGACGCGGCGAAGGTTGACGTCTTTGTCAAAATTCGTGTTGCCGTAGATCGCACCGTTGATCTCGATGATGATCAGCTTGGGATCCTGTGTGCGGCGCACCTCGTCAAACATGGTTTTGAAATTACGCGCCGTAGAGCCCTCTGTCGCATAAGGATAGCTGGTAAAGCCGTACTCCTTGTAATTGAGACCCGGTGCAAAGCCGCAGTAAACCTCGCTGGAGCCGATGGCGACAACGTCAATCGTGTTTTCTTCTTCAAGATAGAATCCGCGGATCCTCTCGGCGTTGTGGTCGGCATTACAGAGAATGAATTCCTGAACGAACATGGTGGTGACAACGATTGCCAAGACCAGCGACAGGATCATGATGACGCGGTTGCGATAGGTGCGACCCTTCGTATTCGGTTGTTTTTTAGTTTTCTTTTCAGTGCTTTTCTTCATAGAATCTAATCCTTCAACACGATACTCCGGTTGCGGGGATAAAAATCAGAACTGTGCGTAGACAAAGTCGGCGGCATTGAAGCCGGAGCCGTATACGCCGAATATCAGGATGACCATGATCGCGAGATAAACGGCGCCCCAGCGAATGATCGCGGGCTTTTTATCCAGCAGAGAGCGGATCGTCGTTGTTGCATGGCGTTCCTGGATAACGCTGACGATAAAGATAAATACGACGCAGATCGCAAGATAGATCAGCGCATATTTGCTGAGTCCGAGCTCGGAGATCTCGCCCCAGCCGACCTTGAGGTTCTGATCGGTAAAGATCAGGCGGAAGGTCATCATGGATTCCTCAAAGCTGGGCGCGACGTCAAATACATAGCCGACCAGAATGAGGATAAAGGTGCGGATAATGCGGAAGCCCTTATAGGGGGCGCAATCGGGATTGATGTGCAGCTTTTTGAGGATCGCCTCAAAAACAGGCTTCATCAGTACCGCAAGCATGATGATCGCGCCGTTATATACGCCGAAGGCGACATATTTCCAGTTCGCCCCGTGCCATACACCGACCATGAAGAATACGACGAACGAGGCAAAGCTCGTCGGCAGTACCTTAGCGATATGCGCACCGGCAGCGGTGGAACCGAACTTGGATTTTTTGATATTTTTGCTGACGGTAAGGAAGGCGTTCGACATCGCCAGCGGATAGAACAGGTATGTTTTGAACCAGTTGCCCAGCGAGATATGCCATCTGCGCCAGTACTCGCTGATGTCCTTGGAGAAATACGGACGGCGGAAGTTTTCCATCATGTCGATGCCGAAGATCTGCGCGACGCCGCGCGAGATATCGATACCGCCGGAAAAGTCCATATACAGCTGGAACGCATACAAAACAACGGTGAACAACAGGGTCGTACCGCCGTAAGCCTGATAATGATCGGTCACGGAGCGGATCGCGATATAAGCATTATCGGCGATCGCCATTTTTTTGACCAGACCCCAAAGGATCAGCATAAAGCCATGGCGGAAGCGATCATAATCAAAGTCATGGGGTTGATACAACTGCTCGGCAAGGCTGGAATAGATGCCGATCGGACCCTGTACGATCTGGGGGAAGAACGATACAAACAGCGCGAACTTGAAATAATTGCGCTGAGCGGGAACGGTATCGCGGTAAATATCGATCAGGTAACCCATCGACTGGAAGGTGTAGAACGAGATACCCAGCACCACCAGCAGATCGCCGACGCCGCCCATGAACAGCACCTTTGCGTACTTCAAAAACGCAAGAACGCCGAAGTTCAGGACAAGGATCAGCGCCAGCACCAGCTTTTTGTTGCGCTTGGTGCGCTCTTTGTATTTCTTTTTCTCATCGCGGGAGAGATCTCCCTTATGCTCCTTGAGGTAATTCTTGGACGACCTTGACATCTTGTCCATCCACAAAGCGCCGAGGAAGGTGCTGGTCGTGGTGAACAGAATAAAGCCGATATACTGGATACCCGCAAAGATATAGAAAACATAGCTCGCGACGAGAAGCACCGTCCACTTGTATTCCTTGAATTTCTTCGGAAACAGGAAATACACAAGAACAGTGATCGTGACAAATATCAGAAATTTAATCGATGTATAACTCAAAGCTCATACCCCTCAGGTATAAAGGATTGCCTTAAACCGGATCGTCAAAGGCTGGTTTGCGGTGTATTCAATACGTCGGTGTCGAACGGCTCGCGAACGATCTGCAGACCGTTTTTCTCGCTGTAGAGCGCGACCTGCGGCAGATCACGGGAAAGGAAAACAGACATTCCCTCCATCACCGAATATGCGCCGACACGGCAGAAGATCAGGATATCGCCGATGCTCAGATCGGAAAATTCAGCGTTGCCGGCGATTACGTCGGCAGTCGTGCAAAGGCTGCCGCACAGCGTCCACGGCTTTTTCTCCTCGGCGTCATCGGCGCCGATATGCATGATCTGCGGGATCTGCATCCCCTGATACTGTCCGAAGTATTTCAGCTGATGCAGACCACCGTCAAGAATAGCGTAGTTGATGCCCTTATTGGTCTTGACGTCGACGACGCCGGTCAGATAATAGCCGCAGGGCGCGGCAAAAAATCTGCCCATTTCGACGGTCAGGTGATATTTCTCGGCAATCTCACGGATCTTCGCAGATATCTCGGACAGACGCTCCTCCTCTGCGGAATCGGCGTCCTCGTTGAAATAATCTACGGCGAGACCCGTGCCGTACTCGATACGGTCGATCGTAAAATCAAGCTCATCCTTCACGCGGGTGCAGAACGCATCGACATAGGTGAGCTCCTTATCGATGATCTTTGCTTTTTTCTTCTGGGTGCCCGAGAAAAAGTGGATGCCGACGATCTCGATGCCCTCATAGCAGTCGCGGTCACGGATCACGTCGAGGACGTCCTCCTCATCCATGCCGAACTGACTGCCCGCTGTCAGACGAACCAGTAGCGGTACGCGGATGCCGCGCGCCTTTGCCGCATCGTTGATCAGCTTGATATGGAGCCAACTCTCGGCGGTAAAGGTGCCGACGCCGTCGTCCATCGCGCGCTCGACGTCCGCCTTGCCCTTATTGACGCCGGAAAAGATCACGCGCTTCATATCCGCGTGGGTCTTCTCACAGACGGTCAGCTCGCCGGGGGAGCATACCTCGATCTTATCAAAGATCGCAGGGATATCCGCCAGCAGGAAAGGGTTGGCTTTGATCGAAAAGCACAGACCGGTCTTTTCGCCGAAATATTGTTTTACCAGTGCGGCGCGGGCTTCAAACTCGTCGATATTGAAAATATACGCCGGCACATGGAGCTGTTTTGTCAGTAAAGCGATGTCTTTGAGTTCCATTATTCGTCCATCAGCTTTTCGACAAGCGCGTTGATCGCCTTCGCGGAATTGAAGTTCGCGGGGACAAGATCGCTGGGCTTGATCTCGATATCAAACTCGTCGTTCAGTTCGCCGACAAGCGCGACAATATCAAAGGAATCGAGTACGCCGCCGTCTACCAGCGAATCCTCGTTCTCAAAATCTACATCGGGACGTAATTCTTCTAAGATCTCTAATACTTTTTCCATGATTTTTCTCCTTTTCTGAATATGATTAATGACTGATCGGGCTTGTTCCTCTATATGGGATCGCCGTGTCGTCTGCGTTTCTCGCAGCGACGGACAGAGGATAAAAAGCGCCGGATTTATTTGAAATACGCTTTGAGCGCATTCATATCGATTTTGCCGTTCGGCAGCGCGGGCAGCTCGTCGAGCTGCATGATCTTGCGCGGCACCATGAACGCCGGCATCTTTGCGCGGAAATAGAGGGTGATCTCCTTGGGTGCGGCGTCGCCGGTATAGAAGAGATACAAGAGCTCCTTTTCCTTTTGATACAGTGAGCAGCAGGTGCGAACGCCGTCGACGCATTTTGCAGCGCCCTCGATCTCCTCGAGCTCGATGCGATGGCCCATATGCTTGATCTGACGATCCTTTCTGCCGTGGAACATCAGCTCGCCGTCGGCGTTGATGCTGCCGAGGTCGCCGGTTTTATAGATCAGCTCACGATATTTGTCGTTGAGCGGATTCTGCATAAAGCTCTCGGCGGTTTTCTCGGCGTTGCGGTAATACCCGAGCGCGAGGCACGGGCCTTTGACGCAGATCTCGCCTGTCTCGCCGGCAAGCGCGGGGGTATTGTCCTCCTTCAGCAGCATGATCGCATAGTGCTTATAGGGTCTGCCGATCGGAAGAACGGTATTCTCGTCAACCTTGCCCTGTACGATATGATAGGTACAGGAGGCGGTCGCCTCTGTGGGACCGTACTGGTTGACGAACATCACGTCGGGCATGGCGTCCTGCCATACGCGGAGCAGCTTCGGTGACATCACGGAGCCGGAGAAGCATACTTTTTTGAGATACTCGGGCTTCGCCTCGGAAAACGCATTCAGCTTTGCCGGGAGCTCAACGCCCGCGACGCTCCAGCACAGGGCTGTCACCTTGTTGCGGTTGAGGGTCGCGAACAGCTCGGTCGGGATGGCGAACTCGCTCTTGGGGATAATGACGGTGGTCGCGCCTGCCTTCAGGGGGAAGTAGATATCCCTGACAGCGGCGATATAATCGAGCGGCGCCTGACCGCCGAATACGTCGGTATCGTCCACCTTCAGCACCTCGCTCACCGCGTCGATGTAGCACATCAGCGAATGGTGGGAGGTGATAACGCCCTTGGGCTTTCCGGTGGAGCCGGAGGTAAAGATGATATACAGCGGCGACAGCTCGGTGATGTTCGCACGCGCCGCCGCGAGCAACGCCTCGTCGGCAGGGGTATCGGCAATATCCTCCGCGATGATGATCTCGCCCTCAAAACCGAGAGAAGAGGCTTTTTCATAGCTGCCGCGGTCGACCAGCATATACTGTGCGTCGGCGACCTCGATCATCTGCTTGAGGCGTGCGACAGGCATGGTGCTGTCGATCGGCGCATAGGTACATCCCGCCCGTACGACCGAGAGGAAATACGCGGGGGTATAGGGGTGTCTGCCGGACATACAAATCACCGGCTGTCCGGGAGCTATCTTGCCCGCCAGATAGGTGCCGACGGACTTTGTGATATCGGACAATTCTTTAAAGCTGACGGCGACATCGCCGCAGATATAAGCGCTTTTTTCGGCATGATCGCACGCACGCGCGTCCAGCCAATCTAAAACAGAAGTCTGCATAATCAATCTCCGTTTCATCGGGTTTATATTCGTTAAAAAGACACACTTTCACAGAATATATCAAGATAATAATATAATAAAACAATCCTATTGTCAATCATTACGGCATAGGTTAATTCCTGCAAAATTGCGCGTTTTTTGGTGAAAAATACCAATCCCCCGAGACGCAGCGCCGCTCGGGGGGATAAAAACTGTAAATCACGTCAAAAAAGAGGAAGCAAACCGGATATTCGGCATGATTCATCCGGAACGCCGATCATTCATCCACGGCGCCGATCTCGATCAGCTGACCGAGGGTAGAGGTCACATCCGCCTCGATCACGCCGTCGGCGGCGTCAAAGCGCTCGCTGAGCTTTTGAACGATCTCTTCGCGGGTGGTCTCCTCCTGCAAAAGCTCAAGGATCGCCGCAAGCGTCTTGTTGCCGCGGACGATGCCGGAAAACTGCGCCTCGGCGGTCGGTACCAGTAGGGTCGTGCCGTCCTCGACATGGACGATAAAGTTTTCATTGAGTTTCATCGTGATCACCTTCGCTTTCGCTACTATCATACCATAATCGTCCGCCGTGTCAAGAGGAAAAGACAATGACAAATCTGAATGCTGACAGCGCCATCTTTGACTCTTCACCGAAAAAAAGCCGCCCGATCGGGCGGCTTCATCTGTATTATATCATACGATCATGACCTTTTCGGCGACGGCGTCTGCCTCCGCCTTGGTCCATTTCGCGATATTCTTGCGTACCTTTAGCACAGATACGGCGGAAACGGAGAACTCGGTCAGTCCGAAGGACATCAACAGCGGGATCATCATCGGATTTGCCGCGGCCTCACCGCACATACCGACGGGGATCCCGGCTTTGACAGCGTTCTCGATGATCGACTTGATCATTCTCAGGACGCTGGGCTGGAACGGAGAATAGAGATAGCTGACGTCGGAGTTGCCGCGGTCGCACGCCATGGTGTAACCGGTCAGATCGTTGGTGCCGATGGAGAAGAAGTCCGCCTCCTTCGCCAAAAGATCGGCGATCACACCCGAAGCGGCGGTCTCGGTCATCACGCCGACGGGAATGTTCTCATTGAACGCGATACCCGAGGCGCGCAGATATTCCTTAGCCTCTTCCACCAGCGCCTTGCCCTCGCGCAGCTCTTCCACCGCCGTGATCAGCGGGAACATGATGCGGACGTCGCCGAACGCGGATGCGCGCAGGATCGCCTTGATCTGCGACTTGAACATCTCGCGGTTTTTCAGGCAATAGCGGATCGCGCGGAAGCCCATAAACGGGTTCTCTTCCTTTTCCAGTCCGAGGTAAGGGATCTCCTTATCGCCGCCGATATCCAGCGTGCGGATGATCAGGGGCTTGCCCTTGAGGATGACGGCAGCAGCCTTGTATGCCTCAAACTGCTCGTCCTCGGTCGGCAGAGCGGTTCTGTCCATAAACAGGAATTCGGTGCGGAACAGTCCGACGCCTTCGCCGTCTGCGGCGATCGCTTTGCCGGCGTCCTTGGGCGAACCGATATTGCAGCAAAGCTCGTATTCTTCACCAGACGCAGACTGTGTGCGTCTGCCGCGGAACATCTCGAGCTCACGCTTTTCGCGCAGGAACGCATCTCTGCGCGCGGTATAGTCGGTGATCTCCGCCTCACTGGGCGCGGTCACGATCTCACCGTTCGTGCCGTCGACGATGACCTGCTCGCCGGAGCTGAGCTGGCTCAGCGCGTTCGGTACGGAAAGCACCGCGGGGATCTCCATCGCACGCGCCAGAATCGCGGAATGAGAGGTCTGCGAGCCGGTCTCGGTGATGATACCGACGATATTGTCCTTATTGATGCCCGCCGTCATAGAGGGTGTGACCTCCTTCGCGACCAGCACGGTGCCGGCGGGAGCCTCGGAGATCTTGACCTCGTTGATACCCAGCAGGATGGACAGCAGGGCGTTTTTGATATCCTTCAGATCGGACGCGCGCTGTTGGGTCATCTCGTCATCGGTCGCCGAGAAAATGCCGATAAACATATCCAGCGTTTGTTCGGTCGCCGCCTCGGCACAGTTACCTCCTTCGATCAGACCGTCGACACTCATTTTCATGCCGGGGTCGTTGATGATGCCGATATGACCCTCCATGATCTCCGCTTCTTTGTCTCCGGCAGAAACACGCAGGGCAGCCGCCTGCTCCTTCGTTTCTTCGATAAACGCTGCGACCGCGTCGGCATAACGCTGTTTCTCAGCGTCGATATCATTGACGGCGTGAGGGGTATATTCGAGTTTTTTCTCCTCGACGATCATTACCTTGCCGATGCCGAAGCCCTCGGAAGCGCCGATTCCTTTTAGCATAGTTTTCACCTCTTTTAAAAATCATTGTCCCGCCCCGTAAAGCGAGGCGGGACACAGAAAAGTATTACTTATTCACCAAAGCCGTTCTCGATCATTGCGACCGCTTCTGCAAGCGCTTCGTTTTCATCGGCGCCGTTGCAGACGATCTCGATGTTGCTGCCGCACTTGATGCAGGCAGGAATGATGTTCAGCAGAGATTTACCGTTGACGTCTTTGCCGTTGAACTTGATGGTAACGTCGCTGGAATACTTGCCCATCGCTGCGGTAAACATCTGAGCAGGGCGCATATGAAATCCCTGAGCGTTGATAATTGTGAGCTGTTTCGATACCATATTGATCTCTCCTTTAGTTTAGTGATATTCAAAACGAATCAATCGGGATTATTTCTCGACCTTCTTCATAAAGATGCTGATGAACAGAGCAGCCAGTACTGAGCCTGCGAGCAGAGCGACAATGTACCAGTACCAGGTTCCCGCCATGGTGGCGAATACGAACACGCCGCCGTGGGGAGCCATCAGTTTGCAGCCGAACAGAGCGGACAGAGCGCCTGCGGCAGCGGAACCGATGATACAACCGGGGATGACCGGCCACGGATGACCCGCAGCGTAGGGGATCGCGCCCTCAGTGATGAAGGATAAGCCCATAATATAGTTGACGGGAGCGTTTCTTCTCTCTTCTTCTGTCCAACGATTCTTGAAGAAGGTGTTGGAGAGAGCGATAGCCAGAGGAGGAACCATACCGCCTGCCATAACGGCAGCCATGATCATGTAAGCGGCGTCGGTCTGTGTAGAAAGCATACCGGCGGCGAATACGTAAGCAGCCTTGTTGAAGGGGCCGCCCATGTCGATCGCCATCATGCCGGCGAGCAGTGCGCACAGCGGGATCAGCAGCGCTTCGTTCTTGGACATTTCGGTCAGCGCGTTGTTCATCGCGGTATTGATCACGCCCATGATCGGGTTGATCGCACACATTACAACGGCAACCATGCCGAGACCGCAGAGCGGGAAGATCAGTACGGGCTTGATGCCCTCGAGCGCTCTCGGGAAATGCGAGCAGAGCTTTTCAACGCCGAGCATCAGATAACCGCCGATGAAACCTGCGAGCAGACCGCCGAGGAAGCCGGAGGGAACCGCAGCTGAAACGCCAGCTTCGGCAGCAGCGTCACCGGTCAGCGCGCCGATATTGGCAAAGAACGCGCCGGACGTCGCCATAAAGCCGCCGACAAGACCGACCAGCAAGCCGGGACGGTCGGCGATGGACATCGCGATATAACCCGCGAGGATCGGAACCATCAGGTTGAAGGCGAGACCGCCTACTGTCTTGAACCAATGTGCGACCGGGTGCGCATCACCGAAGTTGGCAGCGCCCGCAAAGCCTGCAAAGGTATCGATCAGGAACGCGATCGCGATGAAGATACCGCCCGCTACAACGAAGGGAAGCATGTGCGATACGCCGTTCATGAGGTGCTTATAGAGCTGACGGCCGAAGCTTTCGCCGCCGACCTGTGCGGAGGAAGAATCCGCCTTCTTATCGCTGTGGAATACAGCGACTTCTTTGTTGACGATCTTGTTGATCAGTTCCTCGGGCTTATGGATGCCGTCGGCAACCTTGGTGGAATAAACGGGCTTGCCGTCAAAGCGGGCTGTCTCAACATTCTTGTCAGCCGCGATGATGATGCCGTCGCACGCCGCGATCTCTTCGGCGGTCAGAACGTTCTTCGCGCCGCCGGAGCCGTTGGTCTCGACCTTGATGGAGATACCCATCTTGTCGCCCGCCTTCTGCAGCGCTTCCGCCGCCATGTAGGTGTGAGCGATACCGGTGGGGCAGGCTGTGACTGCCAGTACCTGATAGCCGTCCGCCTTCTTTGCAGGGGCGGCAGCCTCTTCGGGGAACTGAGCGGTTTCCTGCTCGTCGATGATGGCAAGGAACTCCTTGGGGGTCTTTGCCGCCTTCAGCTTAGCGGTAAAGTCCTCGTGCATGAGCATCTGCATGAGCCGTGCCAGAACCTCCAGATGAACGTCGCCGTCCATGGTGGCAGCGATCATGAAGATCAGCTTGCAGGGTGCGCCGTCGGGTGAGCCGTAATCAACGCCGTCCGGTACGGTGATCGCCGAGAGAGCGGGAGCCTTGACCGCTTCGCTCTTTGCGTGAGGGATAGCGACCTCCATTCCGATCGCGGTCGTACCCATCTCTTCACGCTTGAGGATGCCGTCCTTGTACGCTTTTACGTCCTTGAGGTTGCCGCTCTTCTCGTGAAGGGCAACCAGTTTGTCAATTGCCGCTTGCTTGTCAGCTGCTTTCACATTTAGTGCGATAGCGCTTGACTTCAACAAATCGGTAATACGCATAGTTTACTCTCCTTTCATATATTTGTTAGTTAAACTATTGCTTTTATATATTTCAATATACCTTTCAAAAAACCTATCGTCATTGTGAGGGATCCGTAACCGGTTTGACGCCCCTCAAAATCACATTGCGGATCAGAACTGTGCCAGCACCTCGTCGATCTTCGCCCTTGTCGCGAGACCCGGCAGGAACGAGGTAGCGTTGCCGCACGCGGAACCGAGTTTCAACGCATAGGCATAATCCTTCTTTTTCAGATAGCCGGCGATAAAGCCCGCTACCATGCTGTCGCCTGCGCCGACGGTGTTGAGTACCGGCTGCTTTAAGACGCCCTGCGAATGAACGCCGCCGGTCTCATCGACCAGCATCGCGCCTCTTCTGCCCATCGAAACGATTACGTTCCGCGCGCCCATCTCCTGCAGCCTGCGGGCATATTTTTCGACGTCCCGCTCATTTTCGACCTCGGTATGGAAGATCTCGGAAAGCTCAAGGCGGTTGGGCTTGATCAGGAACGGACGGTTCTTCAGCGAGTTGACAAGCAGCTGCTTTGTCGCGTCGACAACGATCATGATATTCTTATTCGCCACACGGTCGAGCATACGCTCATAGACGTCGTCGGGCATGGACTTGGGGATGCTGCCGGCGAGAACCAGAACATCACCGTCCCGGATCGCATCGATCTTTTGCATCAGCGCGTCGAACGCCTCGACGGGAATATCGGGGCCCTGACCGTTGATCTCGGTCTCGCCGCCGGACTTGATCTTGACATTGATGCGGGAAAAGCCTTTCGGCAGGCGGATAAAATCCGTATGGACCATGTCGCTGCCGATGCCCGCGGCGATCGCGTCGCCGGTAAAGCCCGCAATAAATCCGAGCGCCGTGCTGGGCAGATCCAACTCGCCGAGCACCTGAGATACGTTGAGACCCTTGCCGCCGAAATAGTATTCTTCGCTGTCGGTACGGTTCGTGACATTGAACCGCATACTCGACATACGGACGACATAGTCGATTGACGGACTGAGTGTGACTGTGTAAATCATTTATTGACCTCCTTGATAACTGTAGCTTGCAGAAATCTCTCGTCGGGGACGGAGTCTGTGATAATACAACATTTTTGGATCTCGGCGAACGATACCGGGAATACCCGCCTGAACTTGGTATGGTCGCTGAGGATAAAGCTCATATACGCCTTGCGCACGATCGCTTCCTTGACGGCGCCTTCATCCAGCTCGGGCGTCGAGAATCCGGCAGTGAGATCGATGCCGTTGGTTCCGATAAACGCCTTGGTAAAATTCAGTCGCGCGATCTGGTTGATCGCCGTCGTTCCGACGACCGCCTCGGTATAGGGCTTGATCTTGCCGCCGAGGATATGGGTGGTAAAGCCGCGCTGGATCAGCTTGCGCGAATGCGCGATGCCGTTGGTGATATAGGTCGCGCTTTTATTGGCAAGGTAATCGATCAGGCAATAGGTCGTTGTGCCGGCGTCGATGAAAACAAAATCACCGTCATGCACCATCGTTGCCGCATACTGCGCGATCGCGATCTTTTCCTCATACATTTCGCTTTCGCGGCTCTCAAAGGGCAGCTCGGTCACGCCTGAATTGCTTTGAATCGCCGTTGCGCCGCCGAAAACCTTTTTCAGCTTACCCATCTCGTCAAGATAATTGAGATCGCGGCGGATGGTGGACTCAGAGGTTTCGAGTGCCTCTGACAATTCCGATACGGTGACGGCGTCGCGCTCGCTGAGTATTTGCAAAATGGAGTGATACCTTTCCTGTGTCAGCAAATCATTCACCTCGTTTGCTCAAAATTAAGTAAAAATGATCAAGATAGCACTCTTTATGAGCATATTATAGCACGGCTGTGCGCAAATTCAATCAAATTCAATCAAACTCAATCACATTCAGCCATTCTATCCAGAATCTTTTGCAATTTTTATGAAACTTGACCAAAGGATTTGGCGATTGGTTCCCAAATAGAAAAAAGCACATCTGAATGATGTGCTTTTTTTGCGAAATGTCGGCGTTCCGATGGCGTTTTTTTGCACCACCCATCACTGACCACTGATCACTTTTCACTCCGGAATGGGTGAGGGCGGAGCCCTCCCGCAACCCTTCACCCTTCATCCTTCACCATTCACCAATAAAATCCCGCCCCGATCGCTTGGGTCGATCGGGGCGGGACATACTGCAGCCTATATATAATAGGTTTCGATAATTCTGTTTTGCGTTTCAGCTCAAGTGATTAATCATTTCAGCTTGCTCAGGTTTTCCTTTGCCTTGCGGATCACGCGCAGGTCGTTGTCATAGATACAGCGGTGGTGCGCCTCAAACAGATCGACCCAGATATAGCTGTCGATCTCTTCCTCCTGCACGGTGACCTGATCGCTGAAGGTCTGCGCCATAAAGAACACGACGCGTTTTTTGATCTTGCCGAAGGGGCAGTAGTCGGAAACCTCGCGCACGCCGTCGATGATCGTGATATCGAGTCCGGTCTCCTCCTTGACCTCGCGGATCGCGGTCTGCTGTTCGGTCTCGCCCTTTTCAACGTGACCCTTGGGGAAGCTGTAGTTCCTGCCGTTATGGTTCTTGACCAGCAGGGTCTTATAGCGGTCGCCGTTCTTATGAATAACGATGGCGCCGCAGCTCTTTTCATACAGGCAGGAGATCTTGTCGATTACCGCGTTGCGCAGGATCGCAAGATGCTCGCGGATCTCGGGCTCATAGTAGATCTCGCCCTCAGGCGCGATGATCAGCTTATCTCCGACGCCTCTGAAGGTGGCGACGGCGATGACAACACCGAACATAAAGTCACGCAAGGGTTTCTTTGTGATGATATACGAGCTGGCGTTCTTAGCAGTATCCGCAGAAGCATAGCCGGAATACAGATGATCGGACAGCATACCGTATACATTGACTCTTACTTTCTTTGCTATCATTCCGTTTTCACCTCCTTAGTTTCATTGATCGCAGAACTGTGCGTCAGATAAGATTGTTTTATCAATACATTGCGCGGATATAGTCGTCGAGGAACTCGCCGTTAAAGGCGGACATGACGTTGTTGAGGAACAGTACCTCGTCGATACCGTTATCCTGCATATAGCTCTTGAGGTTGCCGCTCCAGTGGCGCGGGTCGATGACATGGACCTCTTGATAGTTATTGGTCAGGTACGGCACAAAGGCGTTGCCGTAGCTCTCCTTGATGACCGCGATCTTTTTGCCGTTCTGCAGCTCGTCGTTATATTCGATGAACAGCGGGCTGTCGCCGTAGATGAATACGCCGTAGGCAAGCGAGCCGGGGCTTTCTTCCTCATAATAAACGGTCGTATCCTCCATCTCGGCGCCCATCTCGGGCAGACGCTTTGCGTGGGTGGCATAAGGGAAGGTCCAGAAATGAACGGTGTCGAGATTATTCATCACGGTTTCGTCATAGCTGGCGAGCGTGCCCTCAAAGTCGGGGATGGTCTTTTCGGTGCAGGTGGAAAGATCCAGCGGCTCCTGACCGGTCTGCTCGCAGAACGCCTTATACGCATAGTATGCGCCGAGACCCGTCCAATGGTGGTCGGTATTGAAATAGATATATTCGTCGATATGCGCGCCGAGGTGATTATAGCAGTTGATCGGCTGTACATCCTCGGTGTAGCTCTGGAAAATCTTTTTGATGAGGTCTGCCTGAACGGTGGTCGGAACCGTTCCGTCCTCGATCAGACGGCGCGGGCAGGCAAACTCGGTATGGTTCGGGATCACCAGGTTATAGACCTTGTATTCGGGCGCGTTCTTCTTGAATTCCGAAATCGTCTGCGCGTAATACTCAGCAGCGCTGTCGGAACCGCCGAACAGCTCAAGCGCCATATTATTATAGATGTATACGCCGCTGTTGGATGCGGAGGGATGTCCGGTCTCGTTTTTATCATCCTTGATGTTCGGAACGTTGAAGGTCAGCGGATCGTTGAGATTCGCCGCCGCTACTGCCTCGGTAGCTTTCTCGGCGGGATCTTCGGTCTCGGAAGCGATCGAATAGACCTTCTCCGTATCGTTGGATTGCTTATCGTTGTTGCTGCCGACGCCGAAAATCAGCTGAACCAGCTTGACGACCAGAAAGACAGCGACAAAGACGATCAGCGCGCAGACCAGAACGATGATCGTGCGGCGGATCATCAGCTTTTTTTTGCGCTCTTTTTTTGCTTTTGCAGCTGCACGGCTGCGCTTGAGCGCATCCGAAGCGCTCTTGGTATCGCTAAAGTTATCGTATGGCATGGGGCGCCTCCTTATTATGGTTTTGCAGTCCATATCAGCCCATATTCTTGACTATTATACTACATCTTTGTGATTTATACAACAGAAAATCGTGATTTTCATTCATTTTTGAAAGAAATTTGTCATTTTTCGGCGGAGGCGGCAGTCGCTTTTGCCATATTTTACCATTTGAACGGCTTTTTTCGCCCTCAGACCGCAAGAATTCCACTTGCACAACGTCGGCTGATGTGCTACAATGAATAGGATTTCTTTAGGTTTAGGAAGTGTATATAATGGATTATCGGTTTTCCGACAAGGTTTTGGCGTTGAAGCCCAATGCCATTCGTGAAATTTTGAAAAGCGCATCCGATCCGGATGTGATCTCTCTCTCGGCGGGCAATCCCGCTCCCGACGCATTCCCCGTTGATATGATCCGCGAGATCAGCGAACGGCTGCTGACAGACAACCCGATCGGCGTTTTGCAGTACGGTGTGAGCGAGGGTTACGAACCCCTGCGCGACACCTTAAAGACGTATCTCAAGGAAAAGCACGGTATCGGCGCACAGGATGACGAGTTGATCATCGTATCCGGCGCGCAGCAGGTCATGGATATCGCGGCTAAGACTTTTTTGAACGAGCATGATGTGCTGGTGTGCGAGGCTCCTTCCTTTGTAGGCGCGCTGAACACCTTCCGCAGCTACAATGCCGAGCTCGTCGGCGTGACCGTCGAGCCGGACGGCATGAATATGGAGGAGCTGGAGGCAGTTCTGGATGCAAACCCCAACGCCAAGCTCATCTACACCATCCCGAATTTCCAGAATCCCTCGGGCGTGACCATGTCGCTTGAAAAGCGCAAAAAGCTCTATGAGCTGGCGCTCGCGCACAACTGCCTGATCATCGAGGATAACCCCTACGGCGACCTGAGATATTTCGGCGAGGACGTACCCGCGATCAAGAGCTTTGACACCGAGGGCATCGTCATCTACTCCGGATCGTTCAGTAAGGTCGTCGCGCCCGGCATCCGCGCAGGCTACATGATGGCTAACAAGGCGGCGATGGCGAAGATGATCATCTGCAAGCAGGGTCAGGACGTCCATACCTCGATGTGGTCACAGATGCTCTGCAACGAGCTGATGACGAAATATGATTTTGAAGAGCATTTGAAATTCCTCCGGGCGCTGTATACCAAAAAAGCCGCCCTGTGCATGGCGCTGCTGGACAAGTACGTCGTCCCGAACGGGATCACCTATCACAAGATCGAAGGCGGTCTGTTCATCTGGTGCGATCTGCCCGAGGACGTCGATATGCTCGACTTCTGCAAAAAGCTGACCGAACGCAAGGTCTGCGTCGTACCCGGCAACGCCTTCATGACAGATTCCTCCAAGCCGTGTCATTCGTTCCGCATCAACTTCTCGACCCCGACGGACGATGAGCTCACACAGGGCATCATCAAGATCGGCGAGCTGGCGAAAGAGATTATCAAATAATTAAGAACTAAGAAATAAGAAATAAGAAATAAGAAATAAGAACTCGGGCGGCGCTGCCCGCACCCGAAAAGGATATGATGATTATGGAAAATACAGAAAAGAAAAAGCAGATCGTTTTTTCGGCGATCCAGCCGAGCGGTACGATCACTCTGGGCAACTACTTAGGCGCGCTGCGCAACTGGGTCAAGATGCAGGACAACCCCGATTATAACTGCCTGTATGCGCTCGCCGACCTGCACACCATCACCGTGCGTCAGGAGCCTGCGGCGATGCGCCGCAATATCATCGACGCCTATGCGATGGTCATGGCGTGCGGCGTGGACGTTGATAAGGCGCCGTTCTTTATCCAGAGCCACAACCCCAATCACAGCATCATGGCGTGGATCCTCAACTGCTATACCCAGTTCGGCGAGCTCAGCCGCATGACGCAGTTCAAGGATAAATCCGCCAAGCACGCGGATAATATCAACGCGGGACTTTTCACCTATCCCAGTCTGATGGCGGGAGATATCCTGCTGTATCAGGCTAACAAGGTGCCGGTCGGCGCGGATCAGAAGCAGCATATCGAGCTGACCCGCGACGTCGCGACCCGCTTCAACAGCCTCTACGGCAACGTCTTTACGATCCCCGAGGGCTTTATCCCCAAGGACAGCTCACGCGTAATGAGCCTGCAGACCCCGACCAGCAAAATGAGCAAGTCGGACGAGAACGCCAACGGCTGCATCATGATGACCGACAGTGATGACGTGATCATGAAGAAATTCAAGCGCGCCGTCACCGACAGCGAAATGAAGGTTCGCTATGCCGAGGGCAAGGACGGCATCAACAATCTGATGTGCATTTACGCGGCGGTCACGGGACTGAGCTTTGAAGAGATTGAGCGCGACTTTGACGGCAAGGGCTACGGTGATTTCAAGACCGCCGTCGGCGAAGCGGTCGTCGCGGAGGTCTCCCCCATCCGCAAGCGGTATGAGCAGTATATCCAAGATAAAAAGTACATCGAGGAATGTTATACCAAGAGCGCGGAGTTTGCGATCCGCATCTCCTCGCGGACAGTCGATAAAGCGATGAAAAAGATCGGCTTTATCCTGCCGAAAAAGGGATAATCGAATATCGTTTTTGAAGCCGCGGTCGGTATGATCGCGGTTTTTTTGCGGGATTTGCTGTGCGTGAAATCGTATTGCGCGGCTTTGCCGCACGAACGGGCGGGTCAAGACCCGCCCCTACAAAGGGCGGATGCACGGGGCGTGGGATCATATCGTGGGCGGATTTGCGGGACATGGGATGAATCGGGCTTGACAAACAGGGGATCATCTGCTATAATAGCCGAGGTGTAAAGAAAAACACTTTACAGGAAAGGGATGCGGATGGAATCAAAGTACGAGATTTCTCTCCTATATGATTTCTATAAAGAGCTTCTCAACGGCTCTCAGCAGCAGGTCATCGAGCTGTATGTCAACGACGACCTCTCGCTGTCCGAAACGGCGGATATCTTATCCATCAGCCGTCAGGGCGTGCGCGATTCGCTCAACCGTGCGGCAAAAAAGCTGTATGATTATGAGAGCAAGCTGCATCTTTTGTCGGACTATCGGGCGCGCGTCACATCGATCACAAGCATCCAGCATGACGTCGGCGAGATCCGACGCCTGACCGACGACGATCGGATCGCCGCTCTGTGCGACCGTATCACCGATCATATCAACATTACCATCAAAACGATAGAAAGGGAGGATATCCATGGCGTTTGAAGGACTGTCGCAAAAGCTCTCCAACGCGTTCAAAAAGCTCAAAAACAAAGGTAAGCTCAGCGAGAATGACGTCAAGGAAGCGATGCGCGAGGTGCGCCTTGCGCTGCTGGAAGCCGACGTCAACTTTAAGGTCGCAAAGGACTTTACCAACCGCGTCACCGAACGCGCGATCGGCGCGGACGTTATGGAAAGCCTGACTCCCGCTCAAATGGTCATCAAGATCGTCAACGAAGAGCTGACCGACCTCATGGGCGCCGAATCCGCGCGCATCGAGTTCAATTCAAAGCCTCCGACGATCATCATGCTCTGCGGCTTGCAGGGCGCCGGTAAAACCACCCATGCCGCCAAGCTCGGCAAATGGTTCAAGGAGCAAAATCACCGTCCGATGCTGGTCGCCTGCGACATCTATCGTCCCGCGGCGATCGAACAGTTGAAGGTTGTCGGCGCAAAGGCGGAGGTTCCGGTCTTTGAGATGGGTACCGAGAATCCGGTCAAGATCGCCAAGGAAGCCATCAAACACGCTAAGGATTACGGCAACGATATCGTTATTCTCGATACCGCCGGCCGTCTGCATATCGACGAGCAGCTCATGCAGGAGCTGCAAAACATCAAGGCGGAGGTTCATCCGGACGAGATCCTGCTGACCATCGACTCGATGACCGGTCAGGACGCGGTCAACGTCGCAAAAACCTTTAATGAATTGCTCGAGATCACCGGCGTCATCCTGACAAAGCTCGACGGCGATACCCGCGGCGGCGCGGCGCTGTCGGTCAAGGCGGTCACCGGAAAGCCCATCAAGTTTGCCGGTACCGGCGAAAAGCTGGAGGATCTGGAGCTGTTCCATCCCGACCGTATGGCGTCGAGGATCCTCGGCATGGGCGACGTCCTCTCTCTCATCGAACAGGCGGAGCAGAAGCTCGACCAGAAAAAGGCCGAGGAGCTCGCCGAGAAGATGATGAAGAACAAAATGGACTTCAACGATATGCTGGATCAGTATGACCAGATCAAGAATATGGGACCCATCAAGGGTATCCTTTCCAAGCTGCCCGGCATCGGCAACAAGCTCGACGACGTTGATATCAACGAAAAGCAGCTCGACTGGAACAAGGCGATCATCCTCTCGATGACGCCCGCCGAAAGAGCCAAGCCCGGGCTGATGAATCCCTCCCGCAAGCGCAGGATCGCGGCGGGCTCGGGACGCTCGGTCGAAGAGGTCAACCGCCTGATCAAGCAGCTCGAACAGACCCAGAAAATGATGCGCGCCTTTAACTCTAAGGGCAAAAAAGGCAAAAAAATGCGCAACATGATGAACGGCGGCGGTATGCCTCCGATGGGCGGCGGATTCCCCGGATTCTAAGCCTTTCCCTTAGGGAAAGCCTGATAACGTTTATTCGCCAATAACACATTGGTTGATTAATAAATACTTTTTTATAAGAGGAGGTAAAAACCATGGTAAAGATCAGATTAAGAAGAATGGGCGCTAAGAAAAACCCCTTCTATCGTATCGTAGTAGCCGATTCGCGCTATCCTCGTGACGGCCGCTTTATCGAGGAGATTGGCACCTACAATCCCACCACCGAGCCGTCTGAGATCAAGGTCGATGCAGACAAGGTGAAGGAATGGATTGCTAAGGGAGCACAGCCGACCGATACCGTAAAATCACTGTTAAAGAACACTGGCATTATCTAATTGCGAAAGGACCATAATTAATTATGAAAGACTTACTTCTTACTATTGCACAGGGTTTGGTAGAAGAACCCGACGCGGTCAGCGTTACCGTTGACGAACCTAACGAAGAGGGTACCACCGTTTACCATATCCATGTTGCAGAGGGCGATATGGGCAGAATCATCGGCAAGCAGGGTCGTATCGCGAAAGCGATCCGTACCGTTGCCCGCTCAGCTGCTATCCGCAAGAACGAGAAGGTTATGGTTGAGATCGACTAAAATACTATTGATTATATAGTATCATATCTCCACACACTCAACCCCGATAACTCGGGCCTAAAAATGAAGGGGCTGTCGCATCAGAAGCGATAGCCCTTAATTCGTGTCATCCTGAGCAAAGCGAAGGATCTTACAGTGCAATTCATCCAAATAATTACATCTTATAGGTGTAATATCACGGAAAAGTCAGCACTTTCAGATTCTTCGGCGATGCCTCAGAATGACATTTTTTTATTTTGCGCACCTTCATTGTATAAACGGCTTATAAAAATCAACGGCACAGATCGGCACATGAACCCATGTGCTGATCTGCGCCGTCGTATCACCGAGGTTTTATTCGGAAGTATAGCCCAATCTGATCCCCAGTCCGAGCTGCTGCATAACGGTCTCTTCCTTTTCGCGCATATGCACCTTATCGAGCGGCTCCATATGGTCGTAGCCCAACAAATGGAGAACGCTGTGAACGGTCAGATATCCCGCCTCTCGCTCGAAGCTGTGACCGTACAGGTTTGCCTGCTCCATCGCTTTTTCAACAGAGAGGACGACGTCGCCGAGGATCTTGGCGCCGGTATCCATATTGGTATCATACTCGCCGTTCGCACCCATGGGGAACGACAGAACGTCTGTCTCGACGTCCTTGTTGCGATACTGGGCATTGAGCTTTCTGATCTCGTTATTATCGACGAAGGTCACAGAGATCTCTGCCGGCCCGTCAAACTCTTCGTTGCGGAGCACCGCCGTACAGGAACGGCGGATCAACATCCGAAGCCCTGTAGGGATGCGGACCTTTTTCTGTGAATTCGTGATAACTACCCTGATCTTGTCATTTTTCATGATAAAACCTTCTCTCTCTTTTTGTATATGCAGCCGGATTTTGCCTGTTTCTTCAGATAGTCGCAGCCGCATAAGGGGGGGAATTCGTTTTCCAACGTAAGTTCAGGGTAGAGGAAGGTTGCTGACTGAAAGAAGTTGAAAATCGGCGGATTTTAAGAGCGAGCCTGACGCTCCTGTGCTCTTTCGTATGCCTTGATGATGTCTTGTACCAGACGGTGTCGCACGACGTCCTTATCTGAGAAGGTCAGCCGCTCAATCCCCTTGATACCTTTCAGGATCTTGACTGCTTCCTTCAGACCGGATTTTGCGCCGTTCGGCAGGTCGATCTGTGTGATGTCGCCGGTGATGACCATTTTTGAGTTATGTCCTAAGCGTGTGAGGAACATTTTCATCTGTTCGGAGGTAGTATTCTGCGCCTCGTCCAGAATGATAAAGCTGTCGTCGAGCGTTCTGCCGCGCATATACGCCAGCGGAGCGACCTCGATATTACCGCGCTCCAGGTACTTCTGGTAGGTTTCCGCTCCCAGCATATCGAACAGCGCGTCATACAGGGGACGCAGATACGGGTCGACCTTGCTTTGCAGATCGCCGGGCAAAAAGCCGAGCTTTTCGCCTGCCTCGACGGCGGGACGGGTCAGAATGATACGGTTGACCTCTTTAGAACGGAACGCGGTGACTGCCATCGCGACCGCAAGGTAGGTTTTGCCGGTACCGGCAGGGCCGACCGCGATGGTGATGGTGTTCTCCTCGATCGCCGTACAATACCGCTTCTGGCCGTGGGTCTTGGGCTTGATGGGCTTGCCCTTGGAGGTCACGCATACACAGTCGCTCGCCAGCGCCTCGACCTTTTCCTCGCTGCCTTCGTTGACCAGAGAGATACAGTAGGTGATGTTCTGCTCCGAAAGCTGTTCGCCGCGGTTCAAAAGGGACAGCAGACTGTCGATGACCTTGCTCGCCTTCAGCACGCCCTCCGCGTCGCCGGAGATCTTCAGCTCGCTGTCGCGGGCGTGAACGCGCACATTGAACTCGTCCTCGATGATTTTGATATTGCTGTCAAAACTGCCGAACAGAGCCGCTGCGTGTTCCATTCTGTCGATATTGATGATTTGTTCCATAGACGCCTCAAACACCGGAATCGCCGAATAAATAATATCGGAAAGTCCCGGCAATTCGCAGAAAAGCGTATGCTTCTGCTTATAATTTAGTATTTTAGTTTATCATAAGATTTTATATATGTCAACCATTTTTTCAGAGAATTATTCAAAAAAAGTATTACATTTTGACAGTTTTGTTTAAATTTTGTATATAGCGTCATAAAAAAGCGATATTTTATGCGGCAAAAAAGCATTAATATTGACAATTATGAGCGGAAAGAGTATAATATCGGGTGGATTTTCAGACTTACGATTTTTCATGAGAGGAGGAACAGCTGATGCGGCGCTTGTTGTGTGCTGCTCTGGCAGCGCTGATGCTGACGACATTGGCGGCGTGCGAGAGCGGCGGCAGTCCGGAAGCTACCGAAAAAGCAACCGAACAGATCACCGAGTCGGTACCGAAGACCGAAAACCTGACTAATGAGCCGACCGTGGGCAGCCATGATATCCTCAGTCTCGATTTTATCCAGACCTTTGATCAGAACCCGACGATGGATGAGCAGCCCGTCTATGAAAAGGACGGCGTTACCGTCACGGCAAAGGCTTTGCGTTACGATACCGTCAGCGGTCCCCAGATCATGCTGTCGATCCGCAACGATACAGAAAACGATTATCTGATCCAAAACAACTACACGACCGTCAACGGCTTTATGATCCGCCCCGAGCTGGACGTCACCGTCAAAAAGCATAAAAAGATCGAAGCGCCGATGTCGCTGCCGTATCTGAGCCTCGCGATGGCGAACATCCATACGCTCAAGGATATCGGCTTTTCACTCAGACTGCTGGACAGCAAGTCCTTTGCTGTCGCGGGCGTCACGCCCATCGTCAAGTTAAAGCTGAAAAATACCGCAGAAAAACTCCCGCCCTATAACGAAAACGGACAGACCGCCTTTGACGAAAAAGGCGTCAAGATCGTTTTGCAGGGTGTTAAAAAGGATTCGCTGTTCGAAAGCTCCTGCGTTCTGAAGGTATATATGGTGAACAACACCGATCAAACCGTTTGTATCAAGAACAACCGCCTTGCGGTCAACGGCTATGATATCACCGTCAGCATGAACACCCCGATCCTGCCCGGAATGCGCGCGGTCGATAAGATCGAGCTGTATGACAGGGATCTGGAAGAATACGGCGTCACCGTGATCGACAACGTGAAGGTATCCTTTGAGATCTACGAATATGAGGAGTGGAAGCTGATCGCTTCTTCAAAGCTCGTTACTACCGAGCTGCCGACCGAGATCGCCGCGGAGGAAGCCGAAACACCCGCGCCTACACAAGCAACAAAATAAGTGTGCAACCGCCTGCCGACGCAGGCGGTTTTTTGCTGAGAATTGACTGTGGACAACGGACGATTTTCGGTATATAATAGGGATGAAAAATCCACCGAAAAGGATAACGCTTATGAACAATACAAAACGCTCGGCGTTCATTACCATCGTCGGTATCCCGAACGTCGGAAAATCCTCCGTCCTCAACCGCCTTTTGGGGCATAAGATCGCGATCGTTTCCTCAAAACCGCAGACGACCCGCACACGGATCACCGGCATCCTCACTAAAGGCGACGATCAGCTGGTCTTTATCGACACGCCGGGTCTGCATAAGCCGAAGACCGAGCTGGGCGAATACATGGTCAAGGCGATCAACGAATCCGTGCCGAACGGCGACATTGCGGTGCTGGTCGTCGACAGCAAGGACGAGGTCAAAAAGGGCGAGCTTTCGCTGATCGAAAAGCTCAAGCGCTCCGATATGCCCGCGATCCTTGCGCTCAACAAGATCGACACGCTGAAAAATAAAAAGGAAGAGCTCATGGACGCGATCCTGAGATATTCCGAGCTGTATCACTTTGACGCGGTGGTGCCGATCTCCGCCGAGACAGGCGAAGGCTTTGACGCGCTGCTTGACGAGCTGAAAAAGCACTGCGTCGAGGGCGGTCATTTCTTTGACGACGACGCGATCACCGATCAGCCCGAAAAGGTCATCGTTTCGGAGATCATCCGCGAAAAGATCCTGAGGCTGTGCGATAAGGAGATCCCTCACGGCACGGCGGTCGTCGTCGAAAGCCTGACGGAACGTCCCGACAGCGGGATCATGGATATCGACGCGACCATCTTCTGCGAGCGCGACTCGCACAAGGGTATCATCATCGGCAAAAAGGGCGCGATGCTCAAAAAGATCTCCACCTACTCGCGGCAGGATATCGAGCGGTTCTTTGACTGCAAGGTCAACCTGCAGACATGGGTCAAGGTCAAGGAGGACTGGAGAAACCGCAGAGCATTACTGCAAAACTTCGGTTATGATAAGAAAAACTTTGAATAATCAGGAATTAGAAATGAGGAATTAGGAATTAATGAAAGACAATGTTGTGTATAATAAGAGCAAACTTTTTGCCGTACGAATTGTAAACCTATACAAATACCTGTGCAGCGAGAAAAAAGAGTTTACTCTTTCCAAACAACTTTTAAAAAGCGGAACAAGCATCGGTGCTAATATCGCTGAAGCAATTTGCGGAATCAGCGATAAAGATTTTCTGTCAAAGCTGTATATCGCGTATAAAGAGTGCGCGGAAACGGAGTATTGGTTAGAACTGTTGAAGGAAACAGAATACTTGACAGAGCAGGAGTACCAATCGATTAATGATGACTGTCAAGAGATAAAAAAACTCCTATCATCAATCACAAAAACGACTAAGGAAAAAATGTGAGCTAAGGCTGGAAACAATTCCTAATTCATCATTCCTAATTCCTAATTTTTACGACGAAGTCGCTAATTTCTTCCTCTACATTTTTCCCGCGATATCAACCTATCCGATAAGGTATAATAAACCTATCATCTCGGAAAGGTTGATTGCATGATGGATGAAAAAGACGCATGGAACGTTTTTTTAAACAGCGGGAGCGTTCTCGATTATCTCAAATATAAGGCGATCCAACAGCAAAACGTGAATCCGACGCCGGAGGTCAAGGATGAAGTTCAAAACCAAGGGGCTGATCCTCAAACAACAGAATATCGGTGAACGCGACAAGCTGGTATGGGTTTTGACAGAAAGCCACGGCGTTCTGCGCGCTTTTGCCCGCGGCGCCAAAAACATCAAGAGCCCTAAGTGCGCCGGCACGGGGCTTTTGTCGTATTCCGACCTGAGTTTTTTTGAGGGACGCGACAGCTACAACATCGGAGAATATGTCGCTGGCGCAATACTTCTGCGAGCTGTGTCTTCACCTCTGCCCTACCGGACAGGAGGCAAAGGAGCACCTGCGGCTGATCCTCAACTCGCTGTATCTGCTGTCGGAGCATAAGCGCCCGGCAAAGCAGGTCAAGGTGTGCTTCGAGATGCGGCTGATCGCGCTGACGGGTTATCTGCCCGATCTCGTGATGTGCGCCGACTGCGGGGTGTATGAGGCGAATGAAATGGTATTTGTTCCGCATACGGGCAAGCTGTACTGCGCCGCGTGCGCCGACCGTAACGGCGTGCAGGGCTTTCGGCTGCCGCGTGCGGCGGTGACCGCTCTCAGGCACACGATCTACGCAGATTTTGACAAGCTGTTTTCCTTTGAACTGAAGGAAGAGCTGCTCGACCCCGTCTCGCTCGCAAGCGAGCGGTACATATCCTACATGACCCAGAGGGATTATCCGACCCTACAATTCTATAAGCAGATCACTAACCAATAACTGACATCC
>CACZAW010000010.1 GCA_902779225.1 uncultured Ruminococcus sp.
TCGATAAACTGCTCTATAAAAGAAAAACGAAGTAAAAAGTCAGACCGCATCCTTTTCGGGGATGCGGTCTTTATGTATGAATAACGATTGACAGGATGATGAGATAATTGCTTTCTCCGCGCGGCGAGGGATCAGGCTTGCTCAGGAGAGGCTGCAGCCTCTGTCGCGGGCGCAGAGGATATGCCGATCAGCTTTTCCAGTGTTTCGTACAGGGCGTCCGGTTCGACGGGCTTGCTGAGATGGGCGTTCAGACCTGCTTGTATACTGCGCTGAACGTCCTCGTCAAACGCGTTGGCAGTCAATGCGATGATCGGGATCGTCTTTGCGTCCGCTTTATCCATGCTGCGTATGGCTCTTGTCGCTTCCAGACCATCCATCACCGGCATCCGCATATCCATTAAGATCGCTGCGTAATATCCGGGCTCGTGCGAGGCGAACAGATCGACGGCGATCTGACCGTTTTCTGCGACGTCGATCTCCATTTCGCGGCTGCTCAACAGCATCGTGATGATCTCCGCATTGATCTCGACGTCCTCGGCAAGCAGAATGCGGCGGCTGTTGAGCTCCGCCGTCTGATGAACCGGCGTCACGCTTTCTGCGTCGACGCCCTCTTTGCCGGATTCGCCGAACGCGATCGTTACGGTAAAGGTCGTCCCTTTGCCTTTTTCACTTTCGACCGCGATGCTTCCGTTCATCAGCTCGACGATGCTTTTCGTGATCGACATTCCCAGCCCCGTACTGCCGTACTTGCCGGTAGACGACGTTTCCTCCTGGTTGAACGGCTCAAATAGATGGGGGAGAAATTCTTCGCTCATGCCGACGCCGGTATCGCTGATGATAAACTTGACGACCGCCTTTGAATCAAATCTTGCTCCTTCTTCGATCACGAAGCTCACGGTGCCGCCCTGCGGCGTGAATTTGACCGCATTACCCAGAATGTTGATCAAAATCTGTTTGAGCTTCATGACGTCGCCGACGTAATACGTGTCGATCTGTCCGACAAGGCGGTGATCGTAGGTCAGATCCTTATCTCTGCACTGTGCGCAGATGATCCCGTTGACCTGTTTGATCGCGTCGGCGAATAAGAATTCCTCGTTTTTGACGGTCATACGACCCGATTCGATACGGCTCATGTCCAGAATATCGTTGATGATCCCGAGCAAATGCTGTGCGGAGGCGACGCTCTTCTCCAGATATTGCTTGACCTCATCGCTCGCGGTGGGATCGTTCAGCGCGATGCTGTTCAGACCGATGATGGCGTTCATCGGCGTGCGGATCTCATGGCTCATATTGGAGAGGAAGGCAGTCTTAGCCTTATTGGCGTGCTCCGCTGCCTCCAGCGCGTCCTTCAGAACCTCGCGGCTTTCGGCAAGCTCCTGCTTCTGCGCCTTCTCGCGCAGGAGTGTTTTTTCCAGCTCACGGCGGTATTCCTCCTTTTCATCCTCAACGATAAAGGAGTGCAGCAGGCAGGTACCGATCATATAGCCGATCGAATAGCACGGCCACAGCGGGTATCGTACCTGCAGGATGATCAGCGCGATCATCGCGATACCGAACAGACCGATGGTCAGGTTTCTGCGCTTGACCTTTCCCTCTGACTTTGCCGTGATGCGAAGCGTATAGAGCGACGTCATAAAGAACATTAGGATCTGCGCGTAAAGCGTAACATAGCGCAGGGGACCTGTCTGATAAATGCCGTTTTCATCAAACCAGAACTTGATGGGGTAAAAGATATTGATGATAACGACAACGACCTCAAATAGGAAAAGAATCCATCCGGCATACCGCAGCAGGGTGCTGAAAACATTATCGTTTTCCAGATAGGCGATGACATACCGTGTCCAGAAAAGCAGCGCCGCTGCCATCGCGATAAACCACGCCGTCGTCTCAGTATGCAGAATGGAAATAAGGCGCCAGTTATACAGAACGCCCCACAAACCGTCTGTGATATAGTAACACAAAACGGCGAACAAAAAGTTCCGATATAAGCGCTGTGTTTTAGAAAAGAGCACGCCCTTCGCTATCCAAAAAACATCCCTGTTTGTGATGATCAGGATAATAGCTGCCAATAACCCGATGATCGAATATGTCATAGCTTAATACTTCCTAAATCTTTTCTTAAAATCACTCATTGACGTTTGCCTTGGATATTGCAGTAATCTATCTTCTATTAAAGCACAACCGCCGTGTTTTTGCAACCGATTTATGAAAAAATAAGCCGTCGAAAACCGGAAATCGAAAAGAAAGAATTTTTTGCGGTTGAGCGCGGATCAGAGCGCAAAAAACCTCGGTTGAAATCACGTTGTATCCGGCTTTTATGCGGAGAGTTATTGAAGGCTGAAATAAAATATGATACAATGGTATCGGGATAATAGATACGACTACATTTTTTCTTGACAACATGAGCGTATCTGCTAAAATTATGATAGATAATAACCTAATGCATTTTTGGGCCGGAGAGATATGGAAATGACTGTCCGGTCACGGATCCTGCGAAGGGATCGCCCTGATGGGAATGAGGAAAAACTATGCAAAATCATTTACCGGAACAGAAAAAGACGGGATTGACGCCGTACCTGACGCCGCTGGCGGTGTGGGCGCTTTCTTTCGGCTGTGCCGTAGGCTGGGGATCTTTTGTGATGCCGGGTACGACGTTTTTGCCGAAGGCGGGCCCGATCGGTACGACGCTGGGTCTGCTGATCGGCGCGGGCATCATGATCATTATCGCCGTCAACTACCACAATATGATGTCGACGCAAAGCGATGCGGGCGGAGCGTATTCATTTGTCAGCCGGATCATGGGAAACGATCACGGCTTTTTGTGCGCGTGGATGCTGATCCTGACGTATATCGCGGTCATCTGGGCGAACTCAACGGCGTCGTCGCTGATCGTTCGCTATCTGTTCGGCGATATATTCTGCTTCGGCTTTTCTTATCAGGTCTTCGGATACACGATCTATCTCGGCGAGGTGTTGCTGTCGATCTTTTTGCTGGTGACGACAGGCCTCATCTGTCTTTTTGCAAAAAAGGCGGCTGCATGGATGCAGATCATCGGCGCGCTGCTGATGTTCCTCTGCGTGACCGTATGCTTTATCGCGGTGGTCGTTCATCGGGGCGGATTCTCCGACCTCACACCCGCATATGCTTCGACGAACAGTCCGGCGCTGCAGGTCTTTGCGATCGTCATGCTTGCGCCGTGGGCGTATATCGGCTTTGAATCTATTTCTCACTCGGCGGACGAATTCAAGTTTAATGCAAAGAAGAAATCCTTAGGGATCATGATAGGAGCGCTGATCGCAGCGGCTCTCGATTACGTCATGCTGACGCTCTGTGCCGGACTGGCGGTGCCGGACGGCTTTGCCGACTGGGGCGAGTATATCGCTGCGCTCTTCCGATTGGAGGGCGTCCGGGGCGTGCCGACATTCTATGCCGCACAGCAGGCGATGGGAAGCACGGGATTGATCCTTCTCGGCGTCGCGGCGCTGTGCGGGATCCTGACGGCGCTGATCGGATATTATATCGCGCTGAGCCGTCTGTTATATAAAATGACAGATGACGGCGTATTGCGCCAGTTCGGAAAGCTGAACCGCAAGGGCGTTCCCTCGTCCGCGATCCTGTGCATCATGGCGGTATCCTGCGTGATGCCGCTGTTCGGACGCACCGCGATCGGATGGATCGTTGACGTAACCACGATCGGCGCGCTGTGCATCTATGCCTATGTGTCCATCTGCGCGTTTATTCAGGGCAGACGGGAAAAACGCGTCCCTACGATGATATGGGGCGTTGTGGGAGCGATCGTTTCGTTTGTTATGATCCTGTTCTTTATCATTCCCGCACTGTGGGAGAACGGCGTCCTGGCGGCGGAATCCTATCTTGTTCTGATCATCTGGTGTCTGATGGGAATGCTGGTGTTCCGTATGCTGATCCGACGGGATATGGAACGCAATATGGGTAAAAGCGGTATCGTATGGGTCATCCTGCTGATCATGATCCTGTTTATCTCATTCATCTGGGTCCAGCAGATGGCAAGCATTGAAGCGCACGATATCATCGAAGACGTCAACGCCTTCCATGCCGGACAGGCGGTCAAAGCAGGTCTTGGCCCTGATAATGAGATCATCGCGAATACGGCACAATATATCGATGACCGTATCGATCTTTTCAATATTCTGACGCACAGGAACGTCATCATTCAGAATGTGCTGATCCTGTGCTCGATCATCGTTATTTTCAGTATCTATTCGCTGATCAAACGACGCGAAAAACAAATCGAGGAAGAAAAACGGACGGCGGAAGAAAACAGCCGCGCAAAAACGACCTTCCTTTCCAATATGAGCCACGACATCCGTACTCCCATGAACGCGATCATGGGCTATACGGCGCTTGCCAAACGCGAGGACGTCTCGGATCAGGTTCGCGATTATCTGGACAAGATCGATCTGTCCGGCAATCATCTGCTCTCTCTGATCAACGATATCCTTGACATGAGCCGTATCGAAAGCGGCAAGGTCGATCTGAAGGTCGCGCCGTACGATCTGTATTCGCTGGCGGATGAGATCAACGATATGTTTGCGCTCCAGGCAAAATCCAAATCGCTCAATTTTGTTGTCGACTGCAGCGGCGTCACCGACAGATATGTTATCTGCGATAAAAACAGACTCAGCCGCGTGCTGATGAATCTGGTGTCAAACGCCTATAAATTCACGCCCGAGGGCGGGGATATCAACGTCACGATCCGTCAGACCGGCCGCGAGGGCGACAGCGCCTCGTATGTGATGACCGTCAGCGATACCGGTATCGGCATGAGCCCGGAATTCATGAAAAATATCTTCAATGCTTTCGAGAGAGAGCGCACGAGCACGGTCAGCAAGATCCAGGGCACGGGACTGGGAATGTCGATCGCCAAGAACCTGATCGAACTGATGGGCGGCACGATCGAGGTCGATTCCGAACAGGGAAAAGGAACTACCTTCACGATCCGTGTCAGCTTCCCGCTTACGTCTGAAATTTCAGCGGATGCGGAGCAGGAGGCATCGGAGAACGGTAAAGAGAATCGACGCGCCGCAAAATCCGTCGATGTTTCGGATATACGGCTGCTGCTTGCCGAAGACAATCCCATCAATCAGGAGATCGCGTGCGCGATCCTGGTGGGAGAGGGCTTCCAGGTCGACATAGCCGAGGACGGCAAGGTCGCCGTCGAAATGATCTCTCAGGCGGAGCCCGGCACCTATTCTGCCGTATTGATGGACGTTCAGATGCCCGTGATGGACGGCTATGAGGCGTCGCGCGCGATCCGCGCCCTTGATGATGAGCGCGCCGAAATCCCGATCATCGCGGTATCCGCCAATACGTTTGAGGATGATCGCCTCGCGGCTAAGAACGCCGGTATGAACGCGCACCTTTCAAAGCCGTATACACCCGAAATGCTGATAGAGATCCTTCATGAATGGATCGATCTGAAAGATCCGACAGAGCTGTAAGATAGATTTTAACATATAAGATACGGAACGGATAAAACAGGAGGAACAGGATGTTTAACGCAGAAAAGGTAAAAAACGATTGTGTACAATGGATACGCGACTTTTTTGAAGAAAACGGCAAAGGCTGCAACGCGGTCATCGGGATCTCGGGCGGCAAGGACAGCTCGATCGTCGCCGCGCTGTGCGTCGAGGCGCTGGGCAGGGATCGCGTCATCGGCGTGCTGATGCCCAACGGCGAGCAGGCGGATATCGACAAGGCGCAGCTGCTGGTCGATACGCTCGGCATCAAGCATTACATCATCAATATCAAGGAGGCGTTCGACGGCTGTGTCAACGCCATGCCCTTTGAGCTGAGCGAGCAGAGCCGCGTCAATCTTGCGCCGCGCATCCGTATGGCGACCCTGTATGCAGTGTCGCAGAGCCACAACGGCAGAGTTGCCAATACCTGCAACCTCAGCGAGGACTGGGTCGGCTATTCGACGCGTTACGGCGACGCGGCGGGGGATTTCAGCCCCTGTTCGCATCTGACTGTCGACGAGGTCAAGCAGATCGGCAGGATCCTCGGACTGCCGGGTGAGCTGGTCGATAAGGTGCCCAGCGACGGACTGTGCGGCAAGACGGATGAGGATAACCTCGGCTTTACCTATGCCGAGCTCGACCGCTATATCCGCACCGGCGAGATCGACAATCCCGTCAGCAAGGAGCGCATCGACTATAAGCATAAAATGAATCTGTTCAAGCTGCAGCTCATGCCCGCGTTCGAGCCGGAGCTCTGATCACAACAGAACAGCAAAAGATAAACCCGTCTGTACAAACAGACGGGTTTTGTTGATGTCGGGTATTCGGGGATCAGATATCTCTGCCGCCGCCGGAATGGGATCCGCCGCCGGAGCTGGTATGGCTTTCGCTCTTCTGCCTTCTGGTTCTGGAAACCGTTGAGTACAGATAGGTGTCGCGGGCTGCGGTGACATTCATGCTGCCTTCGCGGACGTAGTTCTTTGCGCCGTGCTGCATCGCAACGGTCTTGAGCTTGGAGCGTATCGCCAGCATGATGACGATCGCGATCACCAGACCGATGAAGATAGCGATCGGGATCGCATACCATTTTTTGGCGAACGGGGTCAACTTGACATTGAGTTCATCCGCGATCTTGTCAAAGGTCGGATAGAAGTTGCCGTTCTTACCCTGCTCGCGGGGAGGGATGATCGGCTCGATGTCGTCGATGATCTCGTTCCATTCATCCTCTTTCAAACGCGATTTGCATTTGCCGGTGGTTGAGAAGTAGATATGGCGCTTGCCTTTTTCGTTGTTTTGCACCAGCATCACCAGCACGCCGTCCTTGGCATAGCCGTGGGTATCATAATAGGTGTCCGCATAGTCGGCGGTGGTGCCGTTGAAGGTGAAATCGGGATTGCTGAAATCGTCAACTGTCAGAAAGACGATATCGCAGTTCTGCTTTTTGCTGTAATCTGTCAGCTTTTCGGTGAGCTTTGCTTCCTCATCGGGAGAGAACAGGTCGCTTTGGTCGACTACGCGGGGCTGAGAAGTCGTTTCTGCCGATGCGGGCAGGATCACAACGGTAAACAGGATCGCGATCACGAACAGGAGAGAGCATACTCTTTTTGTCATTTTCATACGATAGCCTCCTTCCCGTTACGACAACAGCCACATCACGCCGTATGCAACTGCGGCGCCGATGGCAGTGACCAATGCGGTGAATCTCCAGAACTTGCCCCAGTCGGTGGGCAGGTTGCCGACAAATTTGCCGGTCTGACCGTTCATGGCAAAGGTGTATTTTTCGTCTTTATAGGTGGTGTTGAGCAGCCACACGGGATAGAGGGCATACTTGGTCTTGCCGTCGTGCAGGCGGACATTGGTCGCCTCGGGGGTGACGGTCGCATAGCCCTGTACGGTGTCGGCAAACGCGTCGATGGTGGACTCCTTGATGCGCTCGTTGGCGCGTGTCACGGAGGTCTCGGCGTCGACGTCGTATTTATCGGCGAGATAACCCGCGAGATAGGCGGTCTGGAAATCGACCGCACCGCTGAAGTCGAACGGTTCGACGCTCTCCATCAGATCGTCCGCTACATGGGTGGAGCCGTCGACGGGAACATGGTCGTAGGCGATGGCGCCGGCACGGTAGATGGAATAGTAGCTGGTCTCGGTGTAATCGTAGTTGGAATCCGACCACATACGGGTGCGGGTCGCACGGTAACGCAGGTCGGCGTCGGCGTCGGAATCGAACAGCCAGAACGGAACATAGACGCCCTTGACCTCGTCAAGGTGGTTTTCATCCTTGAAGACCTTCGGCAGAAGGAACTTGCCGGACAGGTGCTTTTTGAGTCCCTCGATCGCCGCCTTTTTGTCCAGCTTGAAGGGGATCACATAATCAGGCTTAAGGTTGCCCTTGAGCTGGTGCATCATAACGACGGGGTTGTCGCAGTAGGGGCAGGAGGTCGCGGCGGTGTCTTCGTCGCAGATGATCTCGCCGCCGCAGCTTTTGCAGACGTAGGTGCGCAGGGTGCTGGCTTCGTTTTCCGACCACTGAGCGCCGGCGTCGGTGTTCCAGTCCAGCTTATCGGAGCCCTCTTGCTTCAGGTCGTCGTCGTAGCCGCGCAGTGCTTCGACCTCGAACTCGGTGTCGCAGTAGGGACATTTCATCTTTTGCAGGGTGCTGTCAAAGGCGATCGCGCCGCCGCAGCACGGGCATTTATACTCTTGCAGAGCCAAAATATCACTCCTTATTTGATAGTGGTCAGTGATCAGCTGGTTACAAATCGGGTGCGGGTTTCCCGCCCTTCACTGTTCACTGATCACTGTCTGCTGATCACTTATGAATCAAGGGTACGCAGTATGTACAAACGTACCCTTTTTCAAAACCTTATTTCTTATCGTTGTCGTCGAAGATATCGCCGCACTCGGGGCAGAACTTCGGCGGGTTATGCGGATCCTTGGGTTCCCAGCCGCACTTGTCGCACTTGTAGGTGGGAGCGCCCTCGGGCTTTCTCTCGCCGCACTCGGCGCAGAATTTGCCCTTGTTGACGGTGCCGCACTTTGAGCAGGTCCAGCCGTCGGCAGCGGGCTTCTTCTCACCGCATTCCATGCAGAACTTGCCGGTCGCCTGCGCGCCGCACTTGGGACAGGTCCACGCGCCCGGAGCGGGAGCGGCCTGCTGCTGCGCCTGCTGTTGCGCCTGCTGCTGCGCCGCCTGCTGTTGCTGCTGCTGAGCGCCCATCGCGTAGAGGTTCTGGGGATTCATGCCGCCGGCGTTCATCGCCATGCCCATGCCCATAAAGCCTGCCATCGCGCCGCCCTGGTTGCCGGCTGCGGTACGCATCGCGTCGCCCTGTGCGCCGACAATATGCGCCGCGCCCATGGTGGGATCTCTGAATGCCGCGGTACGCTGCATCTGCTTGATCATCTCCATATCCTCGTCCGGGAGGGTCAGAGAGTTGATCGCGATAGAGATGACCTTTAAGCCGCGCAGCTCGCCCCACTTCTGGGTGAGCGCTTCGTTCATCGCGTCGCACAGCTCGTCGGTATGGTTCGGGATCTGGTTCGGACGCATCTCAAGATCGGAGAGCTTGCCGAATGCGGGCTGGAGCTTGGAGATAAACTCGGTCTTGAGCTGCTTGTCGATCTCGGAGCGGGGATAGTCGCCGCTCTGGAAGTTGCCGCAGACATTGGTGTAGAACAGGATCGGGTCGGCGATCGTGTAGCTGTAAACGCCCGAGCAGCGGATGCTGACGTCGAGGTCGAGGCCGACGTTTCTGTCAACAACGCGGAACGGAACAGGGTTCGCGGTGCCGAAGAGGTTCTCCATCATCTC
Organism: uncultured Ruminococcus sp.; assembly: GCA_902779225.1. GTDB lineage: Bacteria > Bacillota > Clostridia > Oscillospirales > Acutalibacteraceae > Ruminococcoides. The sequence continues at coordinate 9,310 of CACZAW010000010.1, forward strand.
TTTGGTGTTGAAATAGTAGACGCGCTGATCCTTGGGAGGCTCGCCGCCGTAGGTAAAGCGCTTGCCGATATTCTTGAAGGTATTTTTGATGCCTTCGCCGAGCTTGCCGGTAAAGAGCGACGGCTCGGTCAGGGAGTTGTAGGTGTATTCGCCCGGAACGGCGCAGATCTCCGCGACGCGTCCCTGATCGGTGATGATCGCGCACTGACCGTCCGCGACGACCAGACCGGAACCGTCGGAAATGACGTTATCGCTGCCCTTGGTGTTGGAAGAGCGGCCGGATGTTTTCTTTTCGCCTTTACGCGCAAGCACCTCTTTCGGCATTGCGTCGCAGACGAAGAATTCTTTCCACTGGTCGGCTAAGACGCCGCCTGCGGAGCCTAACGCGGCTTTGATAAGACCCATAAATATTTCCTCCTAAAGCAATGATTAAGATATGGATATAATCTTACCAAATAATTATACTACAAAACGCCGGTACAGTTCAATTGCTATTTTGTAAAGATTCTGCGGTCGGTTATGTGGCATATCGCACAAAAGCCGCCGTCAAATGACAGCGGCTCGGATGATAACTTCAGGTAAAGACGAATTTTAAAAAGTCGGGGAAGACGATGCGCCAGTACAGCTCGTTGTGCAGACCTTTATCATAGACGGTCGAGAAGATGTTTTGCTTAGGATAACCGATCTTTTCGAGATGGGAGGGCATGGTCTTCATACCGGGCAGCAGCGCCGATTCGAGGTCGGCGCCCCCTCCGCAGTAGAGGTAGACGCGCGGATAGCCTGCGGAAAAGTCCTTTTTGCTCAGGTATTTATCCCATGTCGCGTCGTCAAAGAGGGAGAACGCCGGCGAAAATGCCCCGACGGCGCCGAACTTTTCGGGATGCTCCATCGCGATATAAAAGCTCTCGATACCGCCCGAGGAGCTGCCGCAGATCGCGGTGTGGTCGCGGTCGGTATAGACGTTGTAATTCTTCTCGATGTAGGGGACGACGGTCTTCATCAAAAAGTCGCAGAAATACGCGCCGTGACCGTCCTCGTAGTTGGGATCGGTCGGCTCGCCGAGGTTGGGGGTCAGCTCGTCGTCGCGCCAGCCGTCCATGTTCTCCAGCCCGACGACGATGGTTTTGTTTTTGCTGTTGTGCATCATCGCTTCGATGCTCTCGGCGACTGCCCAGCAGCCGTAGGTGGTCATGTTGGGATCAAAGAGATTGTGACCGTCGGTCATGTAGATGACGGAGTATTTTTCGGCGGATTTCGCGTCGTAGTCCTCCGGCGTCCAGATCAGCACGCCCTTGTTGCGATCCTGATAGGGGAACTCATTGCGATCGGTTTTAGGGGCTTCGTTCTTCTCTCCGTAGGTGAAGGGAACTTCGCGCCCGGGAGAGAGCTCCCATCCGGAGGTGTAGTTGTTAAAGGCGAGCTGTTCGCTGTCGCGCCCGCCGATCGTCACGGTGACGCGGTCAAAGGTCTCGGGATCGGCATAGCAGACATAGACGGAGGTCTTTTCCTCTTCCTGAGCCTCCTTCATATCAAAGGTTTGTGTTTGATCGCCTGCGACGGACGAGAAGGTCGCGGTGACGTCGTCCAGACCTTTATCCGCGCGGATATACAACGGTTTTCCCGTGCTTTCATCGCCGTAGTTTTTTTCTGCGGCGGTCGTTTCACTGTCGGCGCTTTTGCCGTTGCCGGCGCAGGCGGCGCAGGTGAATACGACGAACAGAACGGTAAGCAACAAGCAGATCAGTCGTTTCATATTATGAATCTCCTTTTGTGTCATTGTCGGATTTGGTAAGCGGATGATAGCCTTTCGAAGAATAGGGATTTTTGTTTTCTATCTGATCCTTGATCGGGGTATAGCCCTGTGAGGAATAGGGGTTCTTGTTCTCGATCGGCGGGGCGGGCTTGGCGGTGTTCGCCCACCGTCCGATGAGGCGGATCACCAGCATCCAGATCAGGATGTATAACAGAAACGCGCCGAAGTATACGAGGCAGTACCACCACTGGATATACTGCGGGATGATGAAGTGCAGCGCCAGCAGGATCCAGCCGGGTATCGTCAGGCGGAAGTTGAGGAAAATATTGAAAAAGAAAACTAACCAGAATCCGCCGTCGCGGGAAGTTTTTCGCATATGAGTTCTCCTATTGTACCTTGATCATTTCATAATCATAGCCGCTTTCAAGGGAAAAATCATCATAGATCCCCTCGGAGAGATACAGCTTGTTATCGTCGGTCAGAATGATGAAGTCAAAGTCCTTGCGGGTGCGCCGATATTCGGCCGCCTTGTCCGCGCCCATCACGAACAGGGCGGTTGACAGCGCGTCGGATAAGACGCCGTCCTGACTGAATACGGTGACGGAAAGCGTGCCGTTATCGACCGGTTTCGCGGTGGTGGGGTCGAGGATATGGATGTAGCGCTTGCCGCCCTCTTCAAAATAGCGCTCATAGCCGCCGGAGGTCGCGACGATCCCTTCGCCGCAGGTGAGATAGCCGAAGTAGGAGGCAGGGTTCTCGGGATCGGCGACGCCGACCTTGAAATCGGTGCCGTCGGGCTTTTTGCCGTAGAGCAGGATCGTGCCGCCGAGGTTCCAGATCGCACAGGGCGCTTCGCTCACCTCAAGAGCATTGCGGCATTCGTCGGCGAGATACCCCTTTGCGACCGCGCCGAGGTCGATCGCCGTGTCTTTCGGAAGTGTGACGGTAGTGCCGACGACCTTGACCTTGGCGCTGTCGATATGTGCCGCAAGCTCCTTGAGCCGTTTTTCATCCGGCACATGATGGTCGCCGGAGATAAAACCCCATTCGCAGACAGCAGGATAGACGGTCGGGTCGAAGTATGCTTTCAGATCGGCGGATAACGAAAGCGACCGTTTGATAAGCGCCAGCGCGTCAGCGCCCAGATTTGCCGATCCGTTATGGTTCAGGCGATAGATATCGCTTTCTTCATCTTCGGTCGACAGAAGCGAGTCGAGGACGCCGGCGAGTTTTTCCATGACGTCGGGAGCATACGAATAACCGTAGGTCTTAAAATGCATCACCGTGTCCATCGCCTCAAAGGATCGTTCTTCCGCCTTGTCGGACGCACAGGATGACAGTGTCAGGATCAGGAGAAAGGTCAGTAATATACAGAGTAATTTTTTCATGATTTTATCGTATCACAACGGGGAAGGATAGTCAATCATTTTAGGGAGGCGTCAGGAGTGAAGCGTCAGGCGTTTTGGTCTTTACATTCAACCTGCGTGATGGTAAAATAATAATACCATAGCTTTCGGAGGATAGGATGAAAGTAAAAATTATCGAGGGGATCATCGCGGCGGTGTTCCTGCTCGGCGCGGTCGGGTCGATACTTGTGATGACGTCGAAGCCGAAGAATACCGTGCGGATCACGTCACAGGGCGAGACGCTCTATACCATCGACCTGAGTACCGCTGAGGATGATACCTTTGTCATCGAAAAGAACGGACAGCACAACACCGTCGAGATCAAGGATCACATGATCCGCGTCAGCGAAGCCGACTGTCCCGACAAAACCTGCGTCAAGATGGGCTGGCTGTCGAGCTCCTCGATGCCGATCGTCTGCCTGCCGCATCAATTGGTGATCGAGTTCACCGACGAGACCGGCGACGTGGATGCACTCACGAGATAAGATGAAGAACAGCAAGATCAGAAAGATCACGGAGCTTGCGCTGTTGACCGCGGCGGCGCTGATCATCTTCGCCATCGAATTACAGATCCCCTATCCTTTTCCGATCCCGGGCATAAAACCGGGCTTTGCGAACATCATAACCGTATACGCGGTCTATCATTATAAGGCGCATGAGGTTGCGGCGGTATGCGCGGTGCGTATCCTGCTCGGCGCGGTGTTCACCGGCAACGTTACGGCGTTGATCTACAGCGCGGCGGGGACCCTGCTGTGCCTGCTCGGTATGCTCCCGCTGAAAAGAATCTTGGATGAAAAGCACATCTGGATGACCTCGATCATCGGCGCGGTGCTCCACAACACCGGACAGATGGCGGCGGCGCTGATCGTCATGCAGACGCCTCAGCTGATGCTGTACTATCCGTTCCTGCTGGTATCGGGCTGTATCGCGGGCGCGTTCACCGGTCTGTGCGCACAATTTGTGACGATGCGCTTGAGAAAGGAAAAGAACCAATGAAACGTTTGATCACATTATTACTGGCGCTGATAACGGCGCTTTCGGCATTGACCGCCTGCGGCGAAGATAAGTCCGAAGAAGCGACCGAGGCAGCAACGTCGGCTCCCACGGAACAGTCGACCGTTGTCAGCGATGATACACGCGAAAAAATCAAAGAGCAATTTGAAAAAGCCCTGGATAACCATACCTTCCGCGGCGCCGTATATGTCGTATACAAAGGCGAGGAAGTGTATTCCGGCGGCACGGGCAAGGCGAATAAAAAGGAAAACACCGACAACGGCGCAGACGTCGTCTATCATATCGCTTCGATCACCAAGCAGTTTACCGCTGCGGCGATCCTGCAGCTGTGCGAGCAGGGCAAAATGAGCCTTGACGATACACTCGGAAAGTATTATCCCGAATACGAGATCGGCGCGGATATCACGATCCATAATCTGCTGTCCATGCAGAGCGGCATCCCGGATTTTGCGCGCAATTATGATGAAGACGGCTATGAGATGACAGAGGTCTATCAGGCTGTGATCGACGGGGTCAGCGAGCAGAACAGCATCGAAGAAAACCGTGCGGCGCTCAGGGAGTGGATCCTCTCACAGGACTTGCTGTTTGAGCAGGGCGAGCGCTTCAGCTACTGCAACTCCAATTACTTTTTACTCGGCGAGATCATCGAGATGGTCTCGGGCAAGAGCTATTTTGATTATCTGCAAACCGCATTTTTTGAGCCGCTCGGCATGGAGACCACAGGCTTTATGGAAAACTATGATAACCCGAAAGCGACGGTCGCAAAGGGGTATTACGGCAGCTCGAACGCCGATGAGATCTTCAACGCACAGGGCGTAGCCTTTGCCTGCGGCGATATGATGGCGAGTCCGAAGGATATGTATCAGTGGTCGATCGCGCTCCACGGCGGCAAAGTGCTGGGCGAGGAAATGTATCAGAAAATGATCGCGCCCCACGCCGAGGGCGATGAGAATTACTCTTCCTACGGATACGGGCTGATGATCTCGCCGGACGGGCTTCTCAAGACGTATTTTCACTCCGGCAGCATCCCCTGCTTTTTATCCTGCGTCCTGTATGCACCCGACGTCGACTTATATGTCGCGGTGATGAGCAACTATGCAGACGCGTCCATGATGACGGTCACAGAGGAGTTTGTCAAAATCATTTTGCAGGAACTGGGATTGTTGATCGGGCAGAATCTATGATTTGTCAGCGCCGCGCGGGATATCCCGGGCGGCGTCGTAATTTGTCGTAGACAAAACCGGTTTTTTGTTATATAATAGGGCTCAATGAACCCACAGGAGGAACGACCATGCTGCAAATCAAGAACCTATCGTTTGCGGTCGATACCGAAGGACAGGAAAAAGAAATATTGAGGGACATTTCCCTGGAGATACCGGACGGCAAGCTCTTTGTGATCACCGGACCCAACGGCGGCGGTAAATCGACTCTCGCCAAGCTGATTGCGGGCATCGAAAAGCCGACCGGCGGTCAGATCATCTTCAACGGCGAAGATATCACCGAAATGAGCATCACCGACCGCGCCCGCAAGGGGATCGCGTTCGCTTTCCAGCAGCCGGTGCGCTTCAAGGGGATTCAGGTCGCCGATCTGATCCGTCTTGCATCGGGCAAAGAGCTGACCGTCGGCGAGGCGTGCGCCTATCTGTCGCAGGTCGGTCTGTGCGCGAAGGATTATATCCGCCGTGAGGTCAACGCGAGCCTGTCCGGCGGCGAGCTGAAGCGTATCGAGATCGCCTCCGTGCTTGCGCGCAAATCCATGCTGACCCTTTTTGACGAGCCCGAGGCGGGGATCGACCTCTGGAGCTTCAATAATCTGATCGAGGTCTTTCGCGAGCAGCGCGAGGAGATCTCCGACCGTTCGATCCTGATCATCTCGCATCAGGAGCGTATTCTGAATATCGCGGACGAGATCGTTGTCCTCGAAAACGGTACGCTCAAGCAGCAGGGCGATAAGGACGACGTACTGCCCGATCTGATCGGCACCGCCTCGGCGGTTCCGAACTGTCAGGGAAACCGTATGCCGGCAAAGGAGGAGTGTTGATATGCAGCTGAATGATATACAACTGGATCTCCTGAAAGAGATTGCGGACATTACCGATATCCCGACCGGCGCGTATAATATCCGCTCGGACAGTCAGTCGATCGGTCGCCAGTCCAGCGCGAACATCGATATCGTTCCCAAGGAGGGCATCAGCGGCATCGATATCTTCATCAAGCCGAATACGAAGAATGAGACCGTTCATATCCCGGTCGTGATGACCAAAAGCGGTCTCAAAGAAAAGGTCTATAACGATTTCTTTATCGGCGACAACGCCGACGTCGAGATCGTCGCGGGCTGCGGCATCAACAACTGCGGCGCGCATGATTCTCAGCACGACGGCATCCACCGCTTTTATATCGGAAAGAACTCCCGCGTGCGCTATGCCGAAAAGCACTATGGCTCCGGCGACGGCGCGGGCAAGCGCATCCTCAACCCCGTGACCGAGGTCTATATGGAGGACGACAGCTACTGTGAGATGGAAATGGTGCAGATCAAGGGCGTCGACGATACCAAGCGCACCACGGTTGCCGAGCTGAAAAAGGGCGCAAAGCTGGTGGTCAGAGAGCGATTGATGACCCATGACGTCCAGAACGCGGAAAGCGTCTATACCGTCAGCCTCAACGGCGACGGATCTTCGGCGGATATCGTATCGCGCGGCGTCGCGAGGGATGATTCCTATCAGCGCCTCGATCTCAAGATCGTCGGCAACGCTGCCTGCAAGGGACATACCGAGTGTGATTCTATCATCATGGACAACGGCAAGATCCTTGCCGTGCCCGCGCTGGAGGCAAACAATGTTGACGCGTCGCTGGTGCATGAGGCGGCGATCGGCAAGATCGCCGGCGAGCAGCTCATCAAGCTGATGACCCTCGGTCTGACCGAGTCTGAGGCGGAGGAGCAGATCATCAACGGCTTTTTGCGCTGAATCCGATAGCTATATATATTGTATAGAAAAGAACCGCGGGAGCACTCTCTCTCGCGGTTCTGTTGTATTAAGTTATAGCTTTTTATAACTTTGTGCCGCACTGACCGCAGAACGGCGCTTTGCCGTCTACCGGCGAGCCGCAGTTGGGGCAGGTCGGCTGAGCGGCTTCCTTATCCTCTTTATCAAGGTAAGGATTGACGAAGGGCTCGTCTTTGACAGCGGGTGCAGCGGGAGCCTCGGGCTTCGGCTGCGCAAGATAGGTGTAGGGATTTTGCTGGGTGTGTACGCCTACGCCGACATTAGCGGGGGCAAAAGCAGGCGCGCCTTCTTCCGGCAGCTCGCCGTAGCCGTTCTTTTGCTCGTCGATATACTTCGCGTAGCCGAGGGCGATCTTAGCCTGAAGGATCGTGATCACGATCGCGATGATATTGCTGATAAGCGAGAAGACGTATATGATCGTCATATCCTTGGTGATATGGAGCCCTATTCTGCGATAGACTTCCTCTGTAGGATTGCCAAACAGTGAAGAGACGGTCGAAATGATGCTGAAGCCCGTAAAGACTGCCATGATGATGCAGTAGACTCCGTATGCCTTGGCGCCCTTGTTGCTCAGCTCTACCGAAGAGATACTGTTCTTGATCGAGCCGATGTAGCGCTTGCGGTTGATCGCGCCGAAGAGGATGAAGAAGGAGCTGATTACGACGATAACGGTCAGCGCGATCGCAAGTATCAGCAGAAAGACGGAGTCAATGCGTAACCGCTCTGCGCCTAAGCGGATCGAAAAGGCACGCGAGGGATTCGACTGAAATACCGCATAGAGAACATACAGCGCTACGACGATGATCATCATACCGATGACTGCCATGACCGCGCCGATCACGCCGAACACGGCGACTACGTTGAGGATGGTCACGCCGCCGGAGGGAGAGGAATCGGGGTTGCTGTTGCGGCACTTGGCAAACAGCAGCAGCAGACCGATAACGGTCAGTATGGGAAAGACAGGGAGAGAGAAGGTCGTTGTAACGTTGGGACTTGCAAGCATGTCGCGGATCGCCTTGACGATCTCGTTACCGAAATCGCCGTTCGCATTCTGCAGGACAAGGTTTCTGTCAACGTAGACCGAAAGCTGTTGCATAACGTCCTTCATGTAGTCCGCAGAAATAAACGAGCTGATAAAGCTGAAGATAATGGAAACGATGTTGGCGATCGCCAGAATAAGCACCGCGGGCGACTTGAAATACTCCTTGACGATCGCGATGTTATTGCGGAACGGATTGTAGGGTTGTTCGTACATGGAAAACCTCCTATATAAATAGTATAATATATTATAAGAGATTTTTCGACAAAATGCAAGTCGGCCGACGCATTGAAAAACGCACAAAACGGCGAAAAAGCAAATACGAAAGAGCATTATGACGGTTTATCGGACTTTACTATTGTAAATCGACAAACCCTCCACAAGATATAGCGATTTTATGCCGTATTTTGACCCATAAATTGGGTTTGAAAAAAATTTCAATTTTTTCAAAAAAATACTTGACATTTGCTTCCCGCCGCTGTATAATTTGAATGTTCGCGAATCAAGAGAACGACCTCTGAAACCGACGTTTTTAACAAGCTTTTACGTCGTTTTTCGTGATAAGCAACAAAGGACCTTGAAAATTAAACAACGAAGAGAAACCCGTAATTACTTTGAGAGCATCTGTGGAGACACAGAGAGTACTCAAGAAATTACAGATGTAAAAT